>CAYJOV010000057.1:0-14283 GCA_964371905.1 uncultured Akkermansia sp.
CATGTACTTCCTTTTGTTGAATGAAAAATATGATTTTTCACCCAACAAAAAGAAGGTCTGATATAATGATTCTGTGTACAAGTGCTCGCACATTTTATTGCATTAACTATCGCTCAAGTAATATGATGAAATGTTATTTTACATCATATATCTCACCCCGACAACTCCAAAAACAATTTCTGACACACTCTCAGCATGAGTATCAACAAGACCACGCGGCTAGCGAGGCGGCTCGCTACTGCCCGCCCTCGCCGTAGCGAGCCCACCAGTCGCGGTAGAGACGCGGGCTGAGCTCACTGGGGCGTACCTCCGAGCGATCACTCCAAAAGACAGCCGTATGCTGCACAGGCACTCCCTGCTCCGCGAGGTAGCGATCAATAGCCGCCTTGTGCTCCAGCACACGCTCTCGGCTCGTCGCATGCACGACCCCCATGATCTGGGCACCGCCAAAGCTCGCCCCACCGCTACGCCAGTAGCAATGCGTCATGCATATATGCTGACCGCAGAGAGCCCCTGTGCGCTCCTCCCAGCCCTCAGGCACCGTCCAGTGAAAGAGCCCACTCGCCCCCGTCCCCGTGTGACGACTCCCCTGCCCCTTGTGATCGAGGAAGCAGGCAAAGCGGCCGATGACCTTCTTCTCATCCAGCAGGCGCGCGCGCTCGCAGTACTCCTCGGTGCTCATGCCCAGCAGAGCCGCACGGCGCGTCCATGGGTCGTGATGAATCTCCTCGGGCAGCAGGCTTTCCTTGAGACTGAGCAGCACGTCCCATTCCTCGTCATTCAGCTCGGGCTGGGAGGGTACCTGCATACGGGGCAGATCGGGGAGGCGTGCCCCCACCTGCAAGCCCGCACGTCGTACGTGACCGACAGCGAGGGCAAACATGCCCACCACAGGCAGCGGGGCGACGTCGGTAGCACCAATGATGCGGCTCAGCAGCGCACAGTGCCGCTCCATACTGCCCACGCCTGTAGGTACCTTGAGCGTCGTCCAGAGGCGGTAGTCCGCCCCCGGTGCCTGCGCGTCCTCGCAGTGGCGCAGCACGACATGCCCTGTAAAGGGGTCGTGATCGCGCAGCCACGCGTAGGCCTCCTCGAGCCTCGACTCGGGCAGCCTCCATGCGATGAGCGCGCCCTCCGCGAGGCTCGTCGAGAGCAGCGTCTGGCGCATGCGCCGCAGCACGCCCGCCGCGAGCATGGCGCGGAGTCGTTCAATTACAAAGGACTCACTGAGTCCCGTACGCTCAGCGATGAGCGCAAAGGGGTGGCGGAGAAAGCCTACGAGCTGATCCTCAGCTATACTGAGGATCGTGCGGTTGTCAGCATCTTGGAGCATAGCGAGAAGGAAAGGCTGTGCTTGGAGGCTATTGAGGATTTACCCAGCCGCAGTGGGTGAAGAGCGTCTCACCATACTTCTGGCGCGCCAGCTCGGCGATGGCCTGCGCCTGCTTCAGCGTCTTGGTGAGCGCGTAGAGGGTCGATCCCGAGCCACTCATGAGAGCGGCACGCACCCCCTTCTGCTCGCGCAACCAGTTCTTCATCAGGCCGAGGATGGGGAATTTCGCAAAGGCGGGACGCTCCAGATCATTGTAGAGCTCCACGCCATCGACCGTCTGCGGTTCATAATAAAAGGCCTCCTGACGCTGCGAGTCAGCATAGTCTCTAAAGGCCAAGGCCGTCGAGACCGCAAAGGCGGGCTTGATGAGCACGATAGGCGAGCTCCATGTCGCGAGCTCGGGCTGCGGCGTGACGATCTCGCCGCGCCCCGTGCAGAGGCTAGGGACGGGATTCAAGAAAAAGTTCGTATCACTCCCCAGCTGCGCCGCCATGGCTTGCAGTGTCTCGGTGTCGTAGTGGGTCTCCAGCTGCTCATTGATGTAGAGCAGCGTGGAGATCGCATTGCTGCTCCCCCCACCCAGCCCCGCGCCATGGGGGATGCGCTTGGTGAGCGTGATGCGCTGCTTGGCCTTGCGACCGTATGAGGCTTCAAAGAGGCGTATCGCCTTCATGATGAGATTCTCCTCACCTGTGGGGATACTCTCATCATTGCAGAGAATGGTGGTCGTGCGTGAGTTGTGAAAGGCTAGCTCATCACAGAGATCGAGACGCGCCATGAGCGTCTCAAGCTGATGATAGCCATCCTCGGTCTTGCCGAGGATACGCAGCGAGAGGTTTATTTTAGCGGGTGAGGCCAAGGGGGTCATACACCCAGAGTCTACAACAATCACCATCAAGAGTCAATCCAGACTATCTATTCGAGTACATATCCTTGAATTTATTCTGTATATAGAGCTTCGGAATCTTGTCACTAAATCGCGTCGACATTCTATCAGCCTTATCGTCATCATCATATTCAAGTACCAAGGCATCCACAAAGCAGGGAGCACTATCTTTCGTATAGCGAATAATAAGATCCCAATCTTCCAGCCGAGCCGCTTTGAGATCAAAGTTCCCATACAGAGTTGGAAGCGAGCAGTGATGGACAAATACTCCCATATCGATGAAATTCCCCATCAAGAGAGCGCGATGATCAAAGTATCGAGATAGCAGAGTCTTTTTGTGCCTAAAAAATAGCTTTGCATAAAAAGTCGTTGCAGTTCTGTGCTCACTAATCGCGTCGGCAAAGCTAAGCAAGAAATTACCATAGACGAAATTGTCAGAATCAACATAGGCGATCCACTCGTTGTTGGCTAGGGATAAGCCCTTATTCCGCGCGCCGCAGATCCCCTCATGCTGATCAAGTTTGTGATAAATCATTTTTTTCGTGGCTAATTCCTTGGCATAGTATCGCTCAAGCAGCACCTGCGTCTGATCAGAAGATGCATCATCGACAATGATGAGCTCAAAATTCTCATACCATTGAGCCAAGACAGAGTCTATAGCACGTCTAATGCAGTAGGCTCTATTGTAGGTAGGCATGATGATGCTAAAGGCAGCCTTATATGCCCCCCTCCGCTGCTTATCGAGCATCGTTTGCAGCCCGTCAGGTCTCGCCACGGCTGTTGTAGGAGGAGGGCTGACGGTCGGTATCACGATGGGAAGCACCATGCTTGGCGACTTCTCCGCCTTGGGCTTTCGGGTATAGCTGAGAATATGCCTGCCTGCGATGTACACCTTGCGTGTCGTGCCCACCTTCACCTTTCTATAAAACTTGAAGGGTAGCTCGACGGGAGGAGCAATCGCGCGTTGAATTGCTGCCACAGGACAGTGATAGCGATGCCTGCTATCCCAGCGCTCGGCAAAGCCGCGCCAACGCCGATGAAACACAGCCTCATGCTGCTGCTTGAGCTCGGATCGCAGCTTCGCGCCAAAGGAAGCATGCCCCTTGTGAAGAATATACAAATCATCGATCAAGGCACACTCATAGCCCTCGACAATAGCTCGATAGCACAAATCCACCTCCTCATAGCTACCGCGACCAAACACCTCGTCAAAGTAGTCTAGCTGCGCCAGCAGCGACCTTCTCACGCAAAGACAAAAGCCACTGCTAGACGAGAGCCGCGGGTAGCTCGCCGCATAGTGCTCCCGAATCAGCCGATTGATCTCATCCAGATTTTGCCCATCGGGCATTTTCATGATAGATCTCCCTCCAGAATTCGCTAGGGGACTAGCAATCGCCACCTTGGGCTCACTATCAAAGCACGCGAAAACACGCTCTGCAAAGCCACAAGGCACAACAGTATCAGAATGCAGCAAGACCACGATATCCCCCGTAGCTCTCTGCATCGCGGCATTACAGCTCTTGATCACGCCCAGATTCTCCACATGGCTATAGAGACTGACATTCTCATGAGCATCGGCAAACTCGCGCAACATAGCGCGAGTATCAGCCTCCGAGCCATCATCGACAATGATGATCTCGTGAGCGGTAGTTCGGCTTCGTTCAATGCTTTCTAAACATTGTTGAGCATCCGCCAAAGCATTGTACACCGGTACAATGAAAGAGAGCGTGCATGGCACTGCTGCGCAGGGATCGTGGGATTCCATAAAAAAGGTAGTGTGTGTTGAGATTTTTTAATTGTCATTACTTCCTATTATTAATATATAATAAAAAGAGTCAAACGATTACATAAAATATAACAGACAACTAGAATCTTTTCAAGTAGATTTCTTTCGTACTACAGTAAATATCGCTAACACTTGATTTTCAATTATGTTTTTACTTCATAAAAGAAATTACTACTTTTATAGAAAAGCTAAATAGGCGGCTTTTTAATAAAATAATAGCCAAGGGTAATAGATCCTGATTATCAATCATATGGAAACGTAAAACCTAGATCACGCTCACGGAGACCAAATGGCGATGAGGTCTGCTACAGCGGCGGCTGCGGGTGAGATCGAGCTGTACGATGGAGCTACACGGGCTGTCGTTTTCTTTACCTTTGATAGATATTATAAATGCCTAGAATAATTGTTGACCCTCCCATGTATTATGATATGATAACAGTTTATCTTTACATATTAAAATGCACTTCTATTATGAAAATTAACAATTTACGAATAAAAGCACTTTTACTAAGTGCCCTACCAATGATGTCTACCCTGCCTCTCGCGGCACAGGTGGTTCAAGATTTGACAGATGAAGCGAGGCGCGAGTATTATGAAATCGTGGCTTATAGCGATGATGATAGCGCAACAGGGACGCTGGGCGAAAAGCCGGGGCGCTACCTCGCTACTATTCTAGACCAATTGGGCAGCGATGATAAGGTCATCATGAATATAGGCGTTGTAGAGATTCGTGATGATAAGTATCTCCTCCCTACTACGTCAATCAACGCAGGCGAGATCCATGTGGAGAGATGGAGTATCTACCAAGGTGATCGCGAGCAAAACATTACGATTAACTCAACGATTTCAGGCGATGGGACGATTGAGTTTCGTCCTTTGGATACTAGCAAGCCTTCTGCTCATCAGACCTATCAATTCTCGGGTGATATGAGCAACTATGGAGGCGCTCTACTGGGAGAAGGAGTCACAGTCGAATTTACGGGGAGCACGCGCGGCTCTCTGATTAGCGGTGATACATTCAGTGGGGCTGGTGGTGGTGTAGCTGGGCGTGGTTTTATTAATGTTATTGGCGATCCAATGTCTTCTGCAGGGGGAACGGTCGCGTTTTCCATCGACGCAGGGGGGACTTCTTATGTAACCAATGAACGCATTATCGCTGATCATATTCAATTTAACAATAGTACCTATGCGGTGACAGGTCTATTAGAGGCGCGAGATGCTTTTTCTGTTGGTGCAGGGGCTCATGTCACGATGCTTAGTAAATCTGCGCTCGAAGTCGATGGAGCGACATCGCTGACTGTCGATGCGGCAGGTTCGCTCTCATTCGACTCAGGTAGTGTGCTCAGTGCAGCTCTTGGCACGACGATAGACGCTGCTATCACGATGGAGAGCGGTGCACTCCTTCGTCTCGTGGCAGGGTCGGAGACGAGCCTGACACTGAGTGACATCTCATGGAGGGGTGGCATGAGCGGCGGTCTTGGACTCATCGTCAGGACTGAATTGGCCTTCATGCAGGGGAGAAGCTACAATCTGCTCAATATGGATATGACGGATCTGAGCACCAGTGATTTTTCTGTGAATCTATCAGGGCTGGAGCAGGGTGATTACACCTTGTCGCTTGAGGGTAATGTTCTCACTGCGACAATTCTCAATGGAGCGTATGATCTTCGTTGGAATGGGGCAGAAAGGGCGGTCTGGAGCACAGAGAATACGAGTCAAGCATGGAGCATTGTGGGAGAGTCTGGCACGAGAAACTTCCGCGATTATGATATCGTGCGCTTCGAAACGGCCTCAGAAGCCCAGACGGTGATGATTGAGGGGGCTGTGAGCGCAAGTGCGATCAACGTCAATAGTGATACCGACTACAGCTTTGCCGGTTACGGGGAGATCTCTGGCGAGCCTGAGCTGATCAAAGCGGGAGCAGGCAGGCTCACCATTAATATAGATTTTGAAGGCCTAGATGTTATACTATTGAATGAGGGTGTTTTGAGTATCTCGCATCTGCCGCTTCATGGTGGTCCCCTTATCTTCAATGGTGGGACGCTGGCCCTGCATGGCGGAGAGACTGTAGTCCTTGAAGGTCATCGTCTCGTCCTGAATGGAACGGATACGCTCAAGCTTGAGCTCGATGGTACAGATGCGAAGCTGGTTGATGCTGAATTAGTGAGTGCGCACAGGCTCCATGTCACGGCTCGTGAGCCAAGCGACTCTAGCCTTTTGTTTCTGACGCATGATTCGTGGAATGACGTCACGAGCGCTCATATTGGTGCTGGGGTGACGGTGGATTTCGGTACTACGCATGACTACAGCCCATGGGTTGCCAAGGGGCTCACTGGCTCGGGGACGCTGGTGAGTAGCCATAGCGCCGAGGCATCGCACTTTGTTGTAGCTACGAGCTCGGCGGAGGGGAAGTTCACAGGTACGCTCCAAGCAGACAATGGTGCTGATATCGGGCTCGCGCTGACACATGATGATGCAGCCAGTCGCATGTCGCTTGTCGGCACGGAGGGGACGCGTTTCTCCGTCTACAATCAAGGTGCTGATACGCTTTATTTGAAGGGTTTAAGCGGAGCAGGAGTCTTTAGCTTCTCTGAGGCTCCCTCTAGCGAGGGACGCTCTACGGTGAACTTGGAGATGCAGCGAAGTCAGACTTTTGCTGGATCATTTGAGCATGACGCTGCCCGTATGGGGAATTTTGTGGTGAGCGCGCTAGGTGATTATGCGGGTCACGCCCTCACCTTATCTGGCGCAGGATATGCAACGAAGAGCTCAGATGAGTCTTGGCATCAGATGCACGTGAGCAATGCCTCCGTCAGGCTCTCAGGGGCAGATGCCACATGGGGGGGCGTGATTGATCTGAAGGATGATCTGGCCGCGCTCGTCTTTTTCCACACAGAGGCTCATGTACGCGACGCGGAGGCGGGCAAGATCACAGGGGCGGGCTCCGTTGAGATTCGCTCCGTGCATGAAGTGACTCTGTCGGGGAATAATGACTACTCGGGGGGGACCTTTGTGGGTGGAGGAGCCTCTCTCACGCTGGAGTCTGCCAACGCGGCTGGTACGGGTCAGATCAGGCTTGACGAAGGGGCTAAGCTTACCGCTGACGGACTCTCCATGAGCAATGCACTCGCGCTGGGTGGTAGAAATACGATCAGTGGAAATGTTACCTTCTCTGGTGATACTAGCTTGTTTTATAACACGACGCTGACCGCGACTGATACGGTGACTCTGTCAGGTAGGCTGCTCACCGATGAGGGTGAGGTCTTGACGCTGCAGAGTGGTAGCTTCATCTTCTCTGGGGCGGAGGTGGATGCCTCAGCTTTGAAGTTCAGTGAGAGTGTTAATCTGACGCTGGCGAGCTCGACGCTCACTGGCATTGAGGTGACACCCCCTCAGCAGCTGGGCTTCACCCCCACTGGGAGAGAGGAGACCACGGCGACGATCTACACGCTCACCAACCTGGCACATCTGCTAGCGGCGGCTACAGAGGGGGTCACACTCGTGCTTGATGCGCTGCCAAGCACTCGTAGTGCTAGCAGCCTTGTAGGATTCGAGATTGAGGGCTTGTCGAGCCTTCCCTTTGACTTTGGCTTAATCAATCTCAAGATTGGAGGCCAGAGCTATCAGCTCAGCGGAGCGACATCGATGGGCTTGGTCGGTAGCAGCAATATGGTGCTCTACTATAATCATATCCCTGAGCCTAGTACGGCGACGCTCAGCCTGCTCGCTCTGGCAGGTCTACTAGCTCGTCGCCGTCGCAGGGGCTAAGAAGGCGCGTCGCACTCAAGTGTAAAAGCAAGCATACCCACCACAGTCATTGTGGTGGGTATGCTTGTTCTTGGTGACTTGACGTGTGGGGTTCTTCAGCCCTCGCTTGCTCTGTACTCTCGTATTCAAGGGGGAACATTCGCAGGCAGCAACTTACGCACAACCCTTTGATAATAAAAAATTTTATTTGTGATTAATTAGTGATATTTATGCATTGCTTGCATGTTGACTTACTAATGAATTATGCTATTATAACTATTCTTTATTATAGACTCTAACATACCCTCATTATGAAAATTAACAATTTACGGATAAAGGCATTTTTATTAAGTGCTTTACCTTTTATCTTTGCGCTGCCCCTATCAGCGCAGGTGCTCAGCAATTTAACAGATGATCAGAAGCTCGATTATTATGAAATTGTGGCTTATGCCAATAATGATAGCGCGACAGGGACACTTGGCCAGAAACCGGGGAGTTACTTTGCTTCGATTCTTCAGCAATTGGACGCCGACGACAAGGTCATCATGGATGTGCGTTACCCTGTAGGTAGCAGCGATGAGTTTCTCTTACCGACGCAGACAATCAGTGTGGGCGAGATCTATGTGGAGAATTGGACAATCTTTGCGGGGGATAACGGGCAAGAGTATGTGATTAATTCGGCGATTACAGGTGATGGCACTATTTATATTAATTCTTTGTTAAACAATGCGACTACGTCTCAGACCTATCAATTCTCTGGTGATATGAGCAACTATGGTGGTAGGATTCAGAGTTCTATACGTCAGGGCCTCACGATTGAGTTTACGGGTAGTGCACGCGGCTCTCTTGTCGATGGAGACGTCAGTTCTGGGACAGGTGGGGGTGTAGCAGGGCGTGGAAGTATTTCTGCAATAGGTGGAGGTGGAGAAGATATGAGTGTTGTCGCGTTTTCCCTTGATAAGGGAAAGACATCATATGTGACTAATACGTATATCTATTCTGATCATATTCAATTTAACAACACCTCCTATGCAGTGGCAGGTGATATATATGCGTTTCATGTCCTCTCTCTTGGCTCGGAGGCTAGCGTTACGATGCTTGCAGATTCTTCTTTAGCTCTAGCTAACGGTGCGTCGTTTAACTCAGGTGAAGCAAGCTCGCTCACATTCGACTCAGGGAGTCGCCTAGGCGCAAACCATGGGCTGACGATTGATGCCACTGTCGTGATGGAGAGCGGTGTTACACTTACTTTAAAGGCTGGCGATGCAACGAGCCTGACACTGAGCAATTTCACATGGACGGGTGGTACGACAGGTAGTCTCAATTTATCAGTCAATGCAGCGCCGAGCTTTATTCAGGGAAAAACCTACAATCTGCTCAACATGGATATGACTGGGTTGAGCACAAGTAATTTTTCGGTGACTATGGATGGTTTGAGCTCTGAAAATTATGAGTTGTCTATAAATGACAATATTCTTACTGCGACAATTATAAAAGGAGCGTATGAGCTTTCTTGGAGAGGGGGCAACGAGGCGATCTGGAGTTCATCCGATACGAGCCAGTTATGGAACATTGTGGGAGGGGAGGGTACGAGCCATTTCCGTAGTAATGATATCATGCGCTTTGAAACAGCGTCGGAAGCCAGAACCGTGCAGATTTCGGGAAATGTGGCTCCTGGCGCAGTCATAGTAGATAGTGACTCAGACTACACCTTTAGCGGTGATGGGAGCATGATAGGCAGCAGTACGCTCACCAAGTTGGGGACTGGCAGACTCACCGTTAATACGAGCAATTTTACAAATGTCATTGCAGAGCTCCATGAAGGCACACTGAGTGTAAGCGCATTGGATCTATATGGTGCTTTTTATGCAGTCAAATACTATGGTGGTACTCTGGCTGTGCACGGTGGGGGCACAAAATCATTTGCTACTGATCGCATCGATCTTAATGGCACGGGTATACTCAAGCTAGAGCTCGATGGCACAAATCTGACTCTGCAATATGCTATGCGTCTGCAGGACCATAAGCTTCATGTCACGGCTCGTGATCCAAGTGCTACTAGCCCTCTGACGCTGTCGCATGATTCGTGGGAAGACATCTTAGGCGTTCATGTTGGTGCTGGGGTGATAGTGGATTTCGGAGAGACGATAGAAAAGGATCTATGGCTCGCCAAGGGGCTCTCAGGATCAGGTACCTTGGTGAGCAGTAATTCGCAGAGTGTGTCGAGCTTTGTTGTCGCGACGAGCTCGGAGGACGGGAAGTTTACAGGGACGATTGATGCCAGCAATGATGCGAATATCGGCATCGCGCTGACGCATGATGATGCTAATAGTCGCATGTCGCTTATCGGCTCCGCGGATACTCTTTTTTCAATTTACAATAAGGGTTCTGATACGCTTTATCTGAAGTCCTTAAGTGGTGAAGCTGTCTTTAGCTTCGCAGATTCCCCCTCTGGCGATGGACGTCGTACGGTGGACTTGGAGATGCAGGAGGATCAGACCTTTGGGGGAGTATTTGAGCATGACGCTGCCAATATGGGGAATTTTGTTGTGAGCTCGGCATCTGATGCCTCCCCCTTCGCTCTCACCTTATCTGGCACGGGATATGCAACGAACAGTTTAGATGAGAATTGGCATCAAATGCACGTGAGCAATGCCGTCGTCACGCTCTCGGGGCAGAATGCCACATGGGGAGGCGTGATCGATCTGAAGGATGAGCAGGCGTCACTCGTCTTTGACCACTCAGAGGCGCACCTACGCACCGCCGAGTCGGGTAAGATCACAGGAGCAGGCTCCGTCGAGATTGTCTCCACGCATGGGGTGACTCTGTCGGGTGAGAATAGCTACTCGGGTGGGACGACCGTGGGAGAGGCCGCGACCCTCACTCTCAAGTCAGCTGCCGCAGCCGGTACGGGTGAGATCAGGCTCAAGGATGGAGCTACGCTGGATGTTGTTGAGGGGGTCTCTCTGGAGAATGCGCTCTCGCTGTCAGGGAGCAATACGGTCAATGGTCGTGCGACTTTCTCAGGTGATATCAGCTTGGAGGGCAACGCGAGCCTCACAGCAACAAGCCCGATGACTCTATCAGGTAGATTCAACGGCGATGCAGGCGAGGTCTTGACGCTGGAGAGTGGTACGTTCAACTTTTCGCACGCATCGATTGATGTCTCCTCCTTGAGCATCGCGGATGGTGCACATGTCATCATCGAGAACTCCACCTTCACGGAGATCGATCTATCGGCTCCAAAAAATCAGGAATTCACCCCCTTGTCTGGAGCTAAGATCGTGGCGACTGTTTACACGCTACACAACATCGCTCACCTGCTAGCTGCGGCTTCTGGTGAGACTGTGCTCGATCTTGGATCTCTTGATGGTTATCAACCTGGAGGTATTACCGCTTTTGAGATCGCAGGGCTCACGAGCCTCTCACTGGATTCTGACTCGATTAGAATCATGATAGGAGGTAAATCCTATCAACTGCTGGGCATGACAACGACGGGCTTGGCTGGTAGCAACAATGTGGTACTCTACTATGACTATATCCCAGAGCCTAGCGCTGGGGCGCTCAGCCTACTCGCGCTGACGGGCCTGCTCGCTCGCCGCCGCCGCCGCAAGGGCTAAGAAGGCGCGTCCACCCTCAAGTGTAAAAGCAAGCATACCCACCTCAGTCATTGGGGTGGGTATGCTTGTTTTGGGTGACTTGACTCCTCGCGTGAGGCTCACAGGGCTTCGCTGGCTCTGAGCTCTTGGGCTCGGGTCGCGAGGGCTTCGCGCGTGTTCTCAAGGCTCTCGTCTTGGACCTCGCGTAGCAGCTGCTGGAGCAGCTCGCGCATGGCGGGGCTGGGCTTCATACCCATGGCAAGCAGGTCTGCTCCTCCGAGGCTGAGGTCCTTGAGGGTGAAGCAGGCTTCTTCTTCTAGCACCTCGTCGCGCAGGGCGCGTGCCGCGTCGAGCTTCGCGAGCTTTTCATTGCGGCTCATGGGCGACTGCGCCATGATGTCGGCGCGCTTGAGCTCAAGGAGCTGATCTAGCCCCTCAATGCCGAATTCTCCCACCCAGCGGCGCATGCCCGCGCGGCGTGAGGGGAAGTCCTCGCCGTGGTGGCGGATGAGCTTGCACACCGTCTTGATGGTCGCCGTGTCGCTCTTCAAGCGGCGCAGCAGCTTCTCGGCAAGCTCATCGCTGAGCTGCTCATGCCCGATGAAGTGACCCTTGCCGTCCTCGCCTATGGAAAAGCAGGCGGGCTTGCCGCTGTCATGCAGCAGGGCGGTGAGGCGCAGGGTCTCATCGGGCTCGATGGCTTGCACGGTATGGGCACAGTGATCCCAGACGTCGTAGAGATGATGCGGGTTCTGCTGATCAAGCCCCTGCATGGGGGCGAGCTCGGGCAGGAAGCTGCCAAAGACCTCGGCATAGCTGATGAGAATACCCGCAGCCCCTTGTCCGACGAGGATGCCCTTGAGCTCCTTGAAGATGCGCTCCACACTGACCGCCGTGAGTAGATCCTGCTGCTGGCGTAGCGCGCGGGAGGTCTGCTGCTCGATGTCAAAGCCGAGCCGCGAGGCAAAACGCAGCGCGCGCAGGATGCGCAGCCCATCCTCCTCAAAGCGCTCGCGGGCGACACCGACGCAGCGGATGATTTTTTTCTCCAGATCCTCACGCCCGTTGAAGCAGTCGACGAGCCCCTGCTGCGGATTGTAGGCCATCGCATTGATGGTAAAATCGCGCCGCGCGAGGTCCTCGCGTAGGTCGCTCACGTAGGTGACGCTATCGGGGCGACGCTGGTCGCTATACGCGCCATCAAGGCGGTAGGTGGTCACCTCGATGGGGGCACGCTTGACCATGACGGTGACGGTGCCATGCTGGAGGCCTGTCTTGATGGTGTGATGGTCGGAAAAGACGGCGAGTACCTGCTCGGGGGTGGCATTGGTACAGACATCCCAGTCGAGGGGTGTCTTGCCCATGAGGGAGTCGCGCACGCAGCCGCCGACGGCGTAGGCCTCGTAGCTGTGGCTTTCGAGACGCTGGATGACGTGGGCGGCGTGGGGAGCGAGAGGTATTGTGGGACTGCTAGGAATAGTCATTAATTAACAATAGTTTGTTATACAGGAGTAGTTTTTTGTAGAGACTAATTGGGGGGGATGGTGGTGACCATCCCCCCCAGTGATGACGCGCTTAGCGCGTATTAGACTTTCTCATCACTGTAGTCGATGGAAGCGAGTGCTTGGTAGAGCTTCCAGCGGTGCTTGATGTCCTTCTTCTCCAGCTCAAGGAGGCGAGCGAAGTGCTCGGGCTTGGACTGGGCGAGCATGCGGAAGCGGTTCTCGGCGAGGAGGGCTTTCTCCAGATCGAGTTTGCCAGGCTTGCTCTTGATGGTGAGGGGGTTCTTGCCTTGTTCGAGGCGATCGGGGTTGAAGTTGTAGAGCATCCAGCGACCGCTGTTGACGGCGTTCTTCTGGTGCTCGAGACCATTGGCCATGTTGATACCGTGGGCGATACAGTGGCTGTAGGCGATGACGAGCGCGGGGCCGTCGTATTCCTCAGCCTCGACGAGTGTCTTGAGGGTGTGCTCGTCGTTGGAGCCCATGGCGATGGAGCCGACGTAGATGTTGCCGTAGGTCATGGCGATGTAGCCGAGGTCCTTCTTGGCCTGATCCTTACCACCGGTGGCGAACTTTGCAATCGCGCCGCGTGGCGTGGACTTCGAGCACTGACCGCCCGTGTTGGAGTACACCTCGGTGTCGAGGACGAGGATCTTCACCTTCTGACCCGTCGCGAGGACGTGATCGAGACCGCCGTAGCCGATGTCATAGGCCCAGCCGTCGCCCCCGATGATCCAGACGGACTTGTGGACGAGGTCATCGGCCTTGGCCTTGAGCAGGGAGAGCTCGGGCTTGTCGCCACAGGCTGCCTTGAGTGCGGCTATGTTGGCGCGCTGCTGCACGTAGTCTTTCTCGGTCTTGTGAGGATTCGTAGAGATACTCTCGGCGAGCTCAGTGCCTACCTCGGCCGCGGCCTTGTCGAGCAGCTCGGTGGCGTATTGGCGCTTCTTGTCGAGGGAGACGCGGAAGCCGAGGCCGAATTCGGCGTTGTCCTCAAAGAGGCTGTTCGCCCATGCAGGACCGCGACCGTCCTTGTCGTGTGACCAAGGAGTGGTGGGCAGATTGCCCCCGTAGATGGAGGAGCAGCCTGTCGCATTCGCGATGACGAGGCGATTGCCAAAGAGCTGAGTGAGCATCTTGAGATAAGGGGTCTCACCGCAGCCGGCACAGGCACCGGAGTATTCGAAGAGGGGGCGCAGGAATTGCACGTCCTTCACCTTGGCACTGCCGACGGTGACGCGGTCGGCATCGGGGAGCTTGTCGAAGAACTCAAAGTTCTTTGTCTCACGCTCAAGGCACTCAGCCGCGGGAGTCATCGTCAGCGAGTCGGTCGGACAGACCTTGGTGCAGAGCGTACAGCCCGTGCAGTCAGCCGCGGAGGTCTGGATGATGAACTCGCTGCCCTTCCATGCCTTGTGCATGGCCTTGGC
>CAYJOV010000058.1:0-11925 GCA_964371905.1 uncultured Akkermansia sp.
TGCTCGCCGTTGGGACCGTGTGCGTGTCCGTGGTCGTCGGCAGCTTTATCCTCGGTATGCTCGCCGTTGGGACCGTGTGCGTGTCCGTGGTCGTCGGCAGCTTTATCCTCGGTATGCTCGCCGTTGGGACCGTGTGCGTGTCCGTGGTCGTCGGCAGCTTTATCCTCGGCATGCTCGCCGTTGGGACCGTGTCCGTGACCATGGTCATCGGCACTGGCGAGAGCGACTTGCTTGCTAGGTGATGCTTGAGTTTGCGCGGCAACTGGCGACGCACTCCCTGCGAAACCTACGCTCAAGAGGTAGGTCATTGTGGTAAACTGGGTGATTTTCATCGCTGTGTTTTAGTGTGTGTGTGGTTTACCTTGGGCGTAAGAAGGGTGCTGGTGCACCTTCTTGGGAGTGCTGTTCTTGATTTTTTGAGCCTTTTCGCGTTTCGCCGCGATGGCTCTTTCGAATGTACGGGAGCACTTATGCTTCGCGATGGATCTGGCGAATGTCGTTTGAACGCTGAGGGCGCAAAGGGTGGATACGATAAGGGTGGTGAAAGAAATGTTCATGATGGATGAAATAGATTTTGTGGTTAACGGGCTGATTTTCATCGTGGAGCTTTAGTGTGTGTGTGGTTTACCTTGGGCGTGAGAGGGGTGCTGGTGCACCTTCTTGGGAGTGCTGTTCTTGATTGCTTGAGCCTTTGCGCGTTTTGCCGCGATGGCTCTTTCGAATGTTCGGGAGCATCTATGCTTCGCGATGGATCTGGCGAATGTGGTTTGAACGCAGAGGGCGAGAAGGGCGGATACGATGAGGGTGGTGAAAGAAATGTTCATGATGGATGAAATAGATTAAAGGGTGAAATGGGGGTTGAGGTACTTGAGCTTGGCTTGCGTCTTGAGCAGCACCGCGAGGTTTTCGAGGTAGCTGAGCTCGCGCAAGAAGCTCTCGTGGCGCATCTCGGAGAGCTCTGCGAGCTTCAGCTCGCCGAGATCGTAGAGTTTTTGTTGTGTCTGTACCGCCTGCTTGAGCTCAGCAATGCGACTGGCCTCGGAGCGGCAGTGTTGCAAGGAGAGTCGCTCTTGAGCTTGGAGGGATTGGGACTCGGTGAGGAGGCGTCGCCATGCCGTGATGTACGCATGGGTCTTGAGCGCGCGCTCGCCTGTGGAGAGTGCGATCGCCTCGCGGTTGCGATTCCACAGGGGGAGCGTGAACTCAAAGCCAAGCCCCGCCTCATTGCCCTCTCCCGAGAAGCTAGGCGAGAGCGTGAGCTCGGGGTACTGCTTGCGGATCTCACTCTTGAGCTCCAGCTCGCTCGCATTGAACTGCGCGGCGGCGGCCTTCAGCGAGGGGGAGGCGAGCAGTCGCTGCGCGGAGAGCGTCGCGACGGGGGCGGGCGTGCTCTGAGGGAGGAAGTCCTGCACGCGCAGATTCTTCGTCGCTGGGTGCAGGCCTAGCTCGCGTACGAGATTGAGGCGCGCGTTGAGCACCTCATCTTGCTTGTTTTGGAGCATGGTGATGAGCTCATTGAGGCGTTGATGGGCGATTTGCTTTTCGGCGAAGCTGAGCTCGCCTAGCGTGTGCAGGCTATCGACCTTCTTCACCTCATCGCGCAGCTGCTTCAAGCGTTGGCTGATGAGACGCTCTTGGCGTTGACCGAGCAGGAGGCTGACGCATTGCTCTTCTAACGTGGCGAGGTAGCTCTGCTCGGTCGCCTTCATCTCCCAGAAGTCGGCTTCCTTGTATTGCTCGGCTATCTGCTTCGCTATACGGGGTAAGCCTGTGACAGGGATGGTGATCTCGGGGGCGAGCGAGTAGTTGCGCAGCTGCGAGTTGAGCACATTGCCAAAGTCAGCTCCCATGATAGGGTCTGCCCATAGCCCTGCGAATCGGGCGACGCTGGTCTTTTGAGCATAGGTCAATCGCTTGGCATTGAGCTCGGGATTCAGAAAGAGACCGATGCGTTGCAATTGCTTCTGCTTGAGTGAGCTTGACTGCGAGGTCAAGTTGCGGCTCACCTGGAGCCATTGGGTGGTGTCACGCGACAGATTGACAGGCGCGGACTTGTAGGTGCTGCATGCGACGAGGACGAGGCCTAGGGCGCAGAGCACACCGGAGGAAAGGGGGGTGTTCACGAATTTTTTCTCTAGATTTGTGTTTGAAAGTACAGATAAATGGGAATGAGAGTGTGAAAAAAATCACACAATATGCCATTTTCTATCAAATCAAGAGAGGGCGGTAGGGCTCAATAAGCACAGACCGCGCTAGGGGAGGCTCTGCGTCAATGCATACGCCTTCGGTGACGCACTCCTTCAAGGGGTAGACACGCAGGTAGTCGAGCCAAATCATCACGAGGGGGATGATGGGGATCGCGATCGAGGAGCACACCTGCACCATGGGCTCAGCACTGTGATCGCAGTTGTGAGGCACGGGATCTTCATCCGCTGGCTCACCGGGCGATTCGTGCTGATGCGAATGCTCATGATGATGGCTATGCGTCAGCTCGGTACTGGGTTGATCTGCTCCGTGAGAGCAATCATCTGCTGCACAACGACAGATGCCAGCAAGTCCCATCGCCAGCAGGGCTGGGATAAGGATCATAGCTAACAAGAGCTTTCGTGTGGAGTGAGAAATCATACCTTACAGTACTCATAGTGTAGCATGAGACTACGGGTACTGTCGAGATAAAATTTTGCCATCCTCTTTGTACGAGGTCACATGTGTCTTCATTGGGATGGAAAAAAGGCTTTGTCTTTTCCTCCCCATGAAGCTCATGGGGACTTCTCTAATTTCTCGCGAGGCGATATTTTGAGATGATTTTCGAGTTGTATTTTTCACGAATTGATGGCTCAGAGTGTCCTCTGAGACGAAAATTCGGGGGTAATCCAACCGAAAAGCACTCAAAAGATGCCTCGTGAAGCGATTTTCGACTCCCCCTTATTTAGAAATGACGAGAATTTAGAGAAGTTCTCTCATGATTGAAGAACGAGATAGCACTAGCTACATCATACGGCTAGAAACCCATGCGCTTGTTTTTGGGTAGCGGTGAGTTGGCTAGCCCGGTGACGAGCTCAGCGGTGATGATTCCTGCACTGAGCTGGTGGGCGATGCAGATTTTTTGGATGGTGTAGCTCAGCAGCTTGATGGTGCGCGAGTTGGCATAGGCGGCATGCTGCTCCTTGGAGAGTCGCTGGATGTAGTCCATCATGATGAGCTTTGCCTTGTCGTCAAGGGTGAGCTTGAGCTTTGCGAGGCAGCGATCGAGGATCTCAAGGAGCTCCTCAGCACTGTAGTCATCAAAGATGAGCGTAGAGTCAAAATTATAAATCCCCATCGCCTCAAGGCTCTTGACGCGCTCGGCGCGGGGGGTGTATTTCTCCGCGACGACGAGTGCTCCCCTACCCTCTCTCTCGCTGGCTATGGTGGTGGGCAGGAGGCGGAGGGAGTCGGCGTTGATCTTGATCTCGCTCTCGGGGAGCTCTTGGGGGACTCCGTTGACGAAGAGGAGCTTTTGCTGGGCATCTTTGATTTTCTTGCTGATGCTTGCTTGGTTGCTCTGTCGATCTGCGACGAGGAGTTCTTCGGGGGAGATGGCGATGAGCTCGTTGTGCTTGATGAGGTTGAGCGCTTGAAGGATGGTGGCGAGTATCTTGGTCACGGAGCTCTTGCCTGTGCCGTAGTTGCCCACGAAGCGCCATGTGAGCGGCGTGCTCTCGATAATGGGCTCTCCTTGCTTGTGCTGCTCGCGGACGAAATTGACGAATTGGTGGATGGCTTTCTTGACGTTAGCTAGTCCGACCATGCCATCGAGCTCGGCGAGGGCTTGGGTGAGCTGTGCTTCGTCAAAGAGGTTCGCGTTGATGCGCTCGACCTCTTCGGCGCTGATGGGGAGGTCTTCTTTCTTGATGCGACAGAGTTTTTTGGGATCGCTTTCTCCGAGCAGACGTCTCGCCATGCGGGGCATGATTTGGGTGGTGATGAGGCGTACGGCAAAGCGCGCATTGCCAAAGTTCGCGTCTTTGGATTGATGCTCACGCTTGATGATGGCACGTAGGGCTTCGCGTGCCGGCGGGGTGAAGCGTAGCCCGTTGCGCACGGCCTCGGACATGGCGATGTTGTAGAGCTCCTCGATGTCGTAGTCGGGGAAGTTAAAGGTGTAGGGGAAGCGCGCCTTGAGCCCAGGGTTGATGTTGAGCAGCTCTTCCATTTCCTTGGAGTAGCCTGCCATGATGACGATCATGTCGGTGGCTTCCTTGCCGAGGGTGTCTAGGAGCAGCTCGATGGCGCGGTGGCCTACGTCGTTGCTGCCTTCTGTCTTCATGAAGGTGTAGGCCTCGTCGATGAAGAGGATGTTGCCATGTGCTGCGGTGAGGATGTTTTTCATCTTGTCCTCGGTGCCACCGACGAACTTGTCGATGACATCGGCGCGGGTGATTTTCACCACGTTGCCGGTGCGCAGGATGCCCATGGATTTGTAGATCTTGCCCAGATAGTCGGCGAGGCTGGTCTTGCCAGTACCTGGGTTGCCGGTGAAGATCATGTGCATGGGAGGCAGGGGGGTGCGGATGCCGTGCTTGCGCCGCGCGTTGAGAAAGCGGATGTAGTCGAGGTGGCTGCGTATTTCGCTCTTGAGGTTGGTGAGTCCTATCATGTTATCGAGCATGGAGATGGCTTCTTCTGCCCCCCGCTCTTCGTTGTAGTTGGGGATGTCGACTTCCTCGATCGTGCTCAGCAGCTCGATGGTGGGCTCGTCTTTGTTCTCGGTGACGCGCTCCGCCATGGCGGGTAGGATCTCATTTTCAAAGAGCTTGCTCACGTAGCGGGCGTTGCCAAAGTGCTCTTCGCGGTTTGCATAGGCGGAGGCGATGTTCATCTCCAGCAGGTTGCGTGCCTCAGCGGTGAGGGTGTAGCTGTTTTTATTGAGCCAGTGGTCGGCGATTTGGATGAGCTCTTGGGTGTTGTAGTCGTCAAAGTAGATGGAGGTGGTGCGTGAGCGTAGCCCCGGATTGGTGCTCAGGAATCGCTCCATCTTCTTGGTGTAGCCTGCAAAGATGACTACCCAGTTGCGGCATTTCTCATCCGACATCTTGCTGAGCAGGGTGGAGATGACTTGCTTGCCAGGGTCGTTGGGGTGCTCGGTGACGAGGTCGTAGGCCTCGTCGATGAAGAGGATGCCTTCTTGGGAGGCCTCGATGGCGGTGCGGGTGAGGTCGCATTCTGAGTTCCAATTCTGCCCCGTGAGGGTGGCACGCTCCTCGACGACGACATGCCCCTTGGTCAGCAGTCCTATTTCTTTGTAGATTTGTCCGAGGATCTTGGCGACGGTGGTTTTGCCTGTCCCGGGGTTGCCGAGGAAGGCGAGATGGAGGGGCATATTCTGCGTAGGCAGCTTGTGCTCATGGCGAAGCTCGTCGAGCTTGACCTTAGCGATAAAGGAGTTGATGTCGCGCTTGAGTCGTCCCAGACCTATCATCGACTGGAGCTGCTCCATGGCATTGCTGCTCTCATGGATGAGACCATTGGTCTTGCTCCTCCCCATCTCAATGGATTGTGTCTTGTAGATATAGCTGATGTCTTCACTCCCGATGACGAATTTCGCCTTGAGGATGATCTCGTTGAAAAAGACGATGCGCAGATGATAGCTGCCCTGCTCCTTGAAGAGATCGCTCATCTCATAGATATATTCTATCTGATCTCCCGCGTCGCATATACCGCTGGTTTCGGCCTCATAGATACACTCGTCGTTCTCATTGTAGATGAGGAGGACGAATTGGTAGGAAGCACTCTCGCTGCTGCTGTTTCTGTAGCAGACGGCTGAGACGATGGACTTGAGGTCGTCGAGTGCAAAGCAGCTAAAGCTACCTCGCTCGGCGAGCATGGCGTGATCGATCAATTCCCCTCTATTGAGACGGAAAAGCCCAAAACCTTCTAGCTGAAAGTGCTCCGTGTAGCTCTCTGAGCCTTCCAATACGAGTAGGGGGAAGGAATAGAGCAATGGGGATTGCTTCGTACCCACGGTGAGGTAGTAGGAGCCTGCAAGGAGCCTCTCAAAGGAGAGACGAAAGACCTGCTCATAGCTGCCCTGATCAAGCACTGCCTCTCCGACCGTCATCGAAAAGAAACCGCGCAGCGAGCAGTGGATCTCGCCACTATAGTCTGTAGGGGACTCGAGATCGAGCTTGATGAGGAGATGACCCTCCTCATCCATGGGACGAAAATGCGTGCAGAGCGTGGGCTCTTTGGCTTGATTAACGCCTTTGGCATTTTCCAGAGTAAAGCGTGCGGCACTGACGATGGGGAAGCCCTTTTTCTCTGGGTCTTCTGGGCTCTCTTGCTTATCATCATCATCGTTGTCTTCTTCCAGCGAGTCTTCCAGTGATTTGATGAACTCGGCAGCATTGAGCAGACCACGATTGTCTCTCTTGCTCTTGATGGAGGCGTTGAATTTCTCATCCAATTCGCGCATCATCGCCTCGACATCTACCTCATCCTCATCTGAGGAGTCGTCCATCTGAGCTGATTCTTGATCATCGTCATCATCATCGTCATCGTCATCGTCGTCGTCTTCATAAGGACTATCGCGATCATCGGGGATGGTGTGTTCGAGGCAGATTTCGACCTCGTAGGGAGAGAGGAAGAAATAGTCTATTTTCTCTGTCACGATCAAGAGCTTGAGCATGCGCAACGAGAGCGCGCGGGTGGGAGCCCAGTGCGTGTACTCATCATCAGCGTTGAGGAATTGAGTGCCACTCATGAGCACCAGCATGCCTCGGCAGGATGATGGCTCTGTTTTGAGCAGGTCGTTGAGTAGCCTGATAGGGGAGATGCAGTGGCTGGATTCGGAGAACCAGAGGGGCTGATCGTCATTGAAGTTCTCCTCATCGGTCAACCACGCGTTATCTCCACCCTCATTACCAAAGAAGAGACTGAGGAGGTAGAGCTCATCGTTCTTCTGAATTTGTAAGAGGCAATCAAGCTCAGGACGTCTCTCTACAAGCCAGTCCTCATTTTCAAGAAGCGAGACAAGTTTATCGTAGTCTGATAGTTGTTTTCTGTTGAGCTTTTTCATGGCATGGAATGGTGCGACGATGATTGATAAGGGAGAGAAGGGGGTAGATCAATAAAGAGAAAAAACGCCTTGTTATGATTCAATTGATCAGGACAAGGCGTTTTAGTAAATCGGGGCGACAGGATTCGAACCTACGACATCCAGCTCCCAAAGCTGGCGCTCTACCAGGCTGAGCTACACCCCGAAGGTGTTTTGGTTGATTGGGAGTATTAAAAAATGGCTCAGGACGGATTCGAACCGCCGACACGCGGATTTTCAATCCGCTGCTCTACCGACTGAGCTACTGAGCCTTTTCTTGTGCTCTCCGTGAAGGAGTGCGGGGACATTATAGTGCACGGTGACGAGAATGGCAAGAATAAAAGTGCATAAAAGTGATTTTTTTTATTAAAAGAGCGATATTTGCTAGCCACCTTCAAGGCAAAATCTACCTTATAGTGAACAACGCGAGCTTGTTATAAGTCTCATCAACTATGAACTCTTTTGGACAATTTATCTTGCTCGGATTGGGGGTTTGCATGTTCAGCCAAGGCTGCTCACATCCCAATCCTACCGTGGATACCTCGACGGTAGAGCAACTGGATCTCGCGCGCTATACGGGAACTTGGTATGAGATCGCCCGTCTCCCCAATCGCTTTGAGCGAGGGCTTGTGAATGTACGTGCAACCTACACGCTATTGGGAGATGGCAAGGTGCGTGTCTTCAATCAGGGGGTGCATCAGAATGATGGGGAGCCCAGTGAGGTGACGGGGCAGGCGCGACGCCCGCATGCCGCTCATCAGGGGCAGCTACAGGTGAGCTTTGTACCGCCCTACTTCTGGTTCTACGGTGATTATAATGTACTCTATGTGAGCGATGATTATCAACTCGCCGTGGTATCGGGCTCTGACTCTAGGCTGCTGTGGTTTCTCGCGCGGCAGAGCAGCATCTCAGCCACGCAAAAAGCACAACTACTGGAGATCGCAGCAAAGCGCGGCTTTGATACCGCGAAGCTCCTCTGGACACCGCAGAATGTGACCTTCTAATCGCCTCAAGTGAGGGAAAATAATTCATGCACTTGTCTTGACGCTGAGCCCCTCTCATGCTACTCTCATGTGCATGTCTAATCATGACTTGCAAGAGGAAATTATCGCCCTTAAAAAGCAGCGCAACGCCATTATCCTAGCCCACAGCTATCAACGCGGTGAGATACAGGACTTGGCCGACTTTGTCGGTGACTCCTTGGGCTTGGCTCGTCAGGCGCAGGCGACGGACTGCGATGTGATTGTTTTTTGCGGCGTGCACTTTATGGCAGAGACCGCCTGCATTCTCAATCCGAGCAAGACGGTGATCATCCCCGATCTCGATGCCGCCTGCTCGCTGGAGCAGTCCTGCCCCGCCGATGAGCTCGAGGCATTCCTGCGCGAGCATGAGCAGATGAATTATTACGTGATCGCCTATGTGAATTGCTCCATCGGTGTAAAGGCACTCGCCGATGTCATCGTGACAAGCGGCAATGCACGCCAGATCATCAAGGCAGCTCCCCTCGATAGGCCGCTGCTCTTTGTCCCCGATGAGAACCTAGGCGCGTGGACAGCTCATCAGTGCGGGCGCGAGATGACACTCTGGAAGGGGCATTGTCACGTGCACCAAAAATTCTCCCAAGAGCAGGTACTCGCCCTGCGCGCGCAGTACCCCGACGCCAAGGTGGTCTGCCACCCCGAGTGCCGCGAGATCATCCGCCTGCTGGCTGACCATATCTGCTCCACCGAGCAGATGATCCCCTACTGCCGAGAGTCCGAGGCGCAGCAATTCATCATTGTCACAGAGACGGGCATTCTCCACCGTCTGGGCAAGCTCGTGCCCGAGAAGCAATTCATCGCCATTGACGCGCAGAGCTGCTCCTGCGCGGAGTGCGAGTATATGAAGCTCAATACCCTCGAAAAACTGCGCAACTGCCTACGCGACATGAGCCCCGAGGTGCGCGTCGATGAGCAGCTACGCCAGCGAGCCGAGGTGTCGCTGCTGCGTATGTTGGAGCAGTCGGTCTAGACTTATTCATAGTTATTCACACTTATTCACAGCTTTTTCCTCGTTATTGTGAATATCTCCCCACACATTGCCTCTCAAGACAATTGGCTCTCCATGGATCGCTTTATGGAGATAGCACTCTTCGACCCCGAGGGGGGGTATTATTCACAAAACGTCACCGAGATTGGCAGGAAGGGCGACTTCTCCACCTGCGCCACCCAGAGCCGTCTACTGGCTCGGGGGATGGTGGAGGCGTGGAGAAAGTGCTGCGAGCAGCAGCATCGAGTCATGCCCTTCATCGAGATAGGAGGCGGCATAGGCAATATGATGCTCGACATCAAGCGCGAGCTCACCCTCTGGGAAAAGCTACGCGTCTCCTACCACATGGTGGAGCGCTCCGATCAGCTACGCAGCATGCAAAAGATGCTCGGCGGCGGCTTTGTACGCACGCACGCCGACATGGCGCAGGCGCTCAAGGCGACCAAGGGGCGCGCCTTCATCCTGAGCAATGAGCTACCCGATGCCTTCCCCGCGCGCCAATTCGTCTACCAAGAAGGAGCATGGCACGAGCTCGGGCTCGCTGTCTTGGATGGCCAGATTCGCCGTCAAGCATGGGTGCAGCCCCTGCCCAGCTCCAGCGTCTTTGAGCGCTGGGCGCAGGACTCGCAAGTCGTCGAGGTGCACGAGAGCTACCGTCAATGGTACTACTCATGGCAGCAACACTGGAAGGCGGGCACCATGATCACGGTGGACTACGGCGAGGCCAACGACACACTCTACTACCGCCGCCCGCACGGCACGATGCGCGGCTACAAGGCTCATCAGCTCATCCCCGTCGAGCAGCTCCCCTACCTCGCGGGAGCCTGTGATATCACCTGTGATGTGAACTTCACCGACCTGCTGACACTAGCACGCAGCAGCATGGGAGACATCGCCATGCTCGTCGATCAGCGTGACTTCCTCCTCCCACTGGCCGATCAGAGCTCAGCTGCCGATCGCCACCTCATCGCCAAGCCGGGCGCGGGCGATCACTTCAAAGTGCTCATCCATCAGCGATTTGAAACCTGAGCACACTGTAGCTCTGTTTTCAACTTCATTAAGAAGCCTTTACAAAAAAAGCTAACTCCAGTTATTCGCAAAACGAATAGCTGGAGTTAGTCTAGGGGAATGTGATTCTACTGCTTATCTCTCCCTGTTCAGGAACTCTTCGCGCCCTTCGGAATCCATCAGCATCTCATAAACCTCCTCCATAGCCTCCATCTGCTCGGGGAAGTCCTCCTTGAATGCGGGAATGATGTCGTCTTTGAGCACCTTGGCGAGATCCTCCAGCTCCTCGACAGTCTCAGCAAGCTCAATAAGAGCCACGGTCTGAGTCATGTGGACAAGCACCTCGGCCTCACGGGAGAGATCTTCACGTGCGAGCACCTTGTTGGAGTACTCATAGATAGCCTCGTGATCGTCCCCCAAGCTCTCGAACTTGGCTTTGACCTCTTCAAGGTCACTGGGTTGATCTTCCTCCTCGTCGTCACCACCGGGCAAGGTGCAGACACCATCAACACAATTAGGAGCTTCACTAGCAGAGCTGGTAACGCCTGCAAGCTCTGACTTCAAGCCACTGAGACCAGATACGCCACCCACGATACGGGCGAGCTCCTTGCCCTCGGGCGAAAGGATGACCATCGTGGGATAGCCTCGTACCTTGTATTGCGCGGCGTATTTACGATTCGCGGCTTGCTGAGCTGCGGGTAACTTCTTCTTACGCGGAAAGTCTAGCTCCACGAGCACAAAATGCTCGTCTGCATAGGCTTCAAACTCTGCGGTGCTCAACACCGATTTCTTCAATTGAATACAGGGACCACACCAATCAGAGCCGGTAAAGATGACAAAAACATTCTTACCTGATTGAGCTGCTTGACGCTGCGCTGCTGCAATGTCGGTACCCCAATTAGCTGCAAGAGCTGCAGGAGCGATGATGGCTGCCGTTGTAAGGCTTGCTATAAAGAATTTATTCATACGTGATATACTACGAAACCATGATAGCATAACCAATCTTTGCTTCAAGACATATTTTTGACCTAATCAAGCACAACTTGATGCACAGAAGGATAGAGAACTAGGGCGAATGAGCGAGCAGTGGAGGACATCACTCTTATTAATAATCACTAAGCACTGCTCGTAAAATGATTTGATCAATTTAGAGGAAAATCTTGCGCTACCTGCTGCTCGCGTCCAACGCCAAGACGCTTCCCTCTATCCTCCCGATAGGGAAGAGCTTACTATCATGTATATCTAATAAAATGTCGTTAATTTCTAATTTAGAGAGTAAAATCTTTCAGAGGCTGACCGCCCATTGAGCTGTGGCTATAAGGCGAGCGCATGTAGCGCCGCGCTTCGAGCTGTGTCTTGTGACTAGCGAGGCTGTGTTTTGTGTCAGATTGCGGATTACGAGTTGTAGGCTAAGGATTGTAGATCGGTGCTAGCTGAGCTCCTCAGCTTTCTTTTCGTCGGCTAAGGCGTGCTCGATGAGTTCATCGACTTGATCTTTATATTCTTCTCGAGCCGCCATCGCACGGTATGTCTTTGCACGATCCCTGTACATCTTGGCAAACTCTGGCAGGAGCTCTACCCCCTGCGCAAAGCTGGCAAGGGAGTCCTCGTAGCGTTCCAGCCCGCGATAAGCGTTGCCTAGATGTCGATAGGGACTCTTGTTAGACGGATTAATCAAGAGTACTTTATTAGCGTCCTCCAGAGCCCCCGCGTAGTCTTGGAGCTCAAGCTTGGCATAAGCACGATTATTATAGGCCACATCATTATTGGGATTAATCTTTAGAGCCTGATTACAATCCTCAATAGCACCCGCG
>CAYJOV010000058.1:12025-13956 GCA_964371905.1 uncultured Akkermansia sp.
TTAATCTTTAGAGCCTGATTACAATCCTCAATAGCACCCGCGTAGTCTTGGAGCTGATGCTTAGCATACGCACGATTATTATAAGCCATATCATTATTGGGATTAATCTTTAGAGCCTGATTACAATCCTCAATAGCACCCGCGTAGTCTTGGAGCTCAAGCTTGACAGAAGCACGATTACTATAAGCACTATCCTTATCGGGATTAATCTTTAGAGCCTGATTACAATCCTCAATAGCACCCGCGTAGTCTTGGAGCTCAAGCTTGGCATAAGCACGATTATTATAAGCCATATCATTATCGGAATTAATCTTTAGAGCCTGATTACAATCCTCAATAGCACCCGCGCAGTCTTGGAGCTGTCGCTTGGCACAAGCACGAACATTATAGGCACTATCATTATCGGGATTAATCTTTAGAGTCTGGTCACAATCCTCAATAGCTTCCCTGTAGTGCTTGAGTTTATTATGCGAAAAGGAACTCATAACCCAAAGCTTATCATCATCGGGGTATTCCAGTAAAAGATCCTTGAGGAGCTCAAGGCGTTTTCCATGGTCATGCTCCGCGTACACCTTGGATTTTTGCTCGCTGAGCTTAGCCTGCTTCGCAGCTTGCTCCGTCTCTCGAGCCGCTTGCTCCGTCTGGTTCTTCTCAGCTCGCATTTCTTCCAAGATCATTCTGAAGCGGGCAATGTCATCTTTCATTTTCTGTTCTGATGTTTTATGCTCTAGGCTCAACGTGCTAAATTTATTGAGCATATGCTCATTGTTGCTTCTAAGCTCGCTTCATGTGCCTGCATTCTTTGATCTGTTTCTTGATTGAAGGTGCTTACTATTTCTTTTAATTTATTCTTCCACTCTTCTTCTTTATTCGCCATTTCGGTAGCATGAGCCTGTATGAGCTCCTTTATTTGATCTTTGGTCGACTGTTTTAAAAAGAATGGTGCAACTACACCTAGAGCCGCAGTGATCAGTGTGACAAGAGCTGTAAATGAGGCTACGATGATCCCTACCCAAATCAAGGTCTCGTCCTTCGCGGAGCTGGCACCATCCAATGTAGCTCGATTATCTGCCCGTATGTTTTGAAGCGTCTCTGTCTGCTGTCGCTCGATGAGTTCTATGCGCTTTTCCAGATCCCAGATTTCGGATATCTGAGCATGAAGAGGAGAGCTTAGCATGCAGCAGATGTAGGTTAGAACTGCTAAGGCTATAGTCATCCATCTCGGATACGAAATGTAATTTACGGCTGTACTCATGATATTTTGTTATGGCGGAGATAGTTCTTTCTCCTTCTTCGCGTCAATAAAGCTAAGCGTGAGAAATATCTATTGGGAGATCTCTATACTGAAGCTATAGCTACATGAATAGTTTCAACTTGTTTCACTCATGAAGTACTTTACACTATATTTCTGCACTTTCAATCACAAAAGACAATTTCGCGTCACATAGGTGAAACAAATCTCACTCTTTTTCTTGCTACGCGAGTAGGCGAATGATCACACATGTGCAACTACAAGCCACCGTTTGCGCGAAACTCCGAGCGGAGAGCGGAGAGCGGAGAGCGGAGAGCGGTGAGCGGTGAGCGGTGAGCGGTGAGCGGTGAGCGGTGAGCGGTGAGCGGTGGACGCGTGGGAAGTACAGAGAACGCGAGGAAAGGGAAAATAATTTGAAGGGGCTTATTTGAAAAGGAGAAAACTTGTTTTCTTCCTTTCAAATAAGATACCTGCCTCGACCGCAGAGAAGCGAGGCTGTCAAGGAGCAAACGGTTTAAAGTACCCCGAAGGGGGCGAGCGCAGCGAGTTTATGACGGATTGCGACTTGACGGGCGAGCTTCTCTGCGGTACGCAAGCGGTGTTCGCGGCTATAGCGTGGCGCTACGCGGGTGGCTGCGGGTGACTGCTGCAGCTTACTGTGAGGTGATGGACGTGGAGG
>CAYJOV010000059.1:0-10573 GCA_964371905.1 uncultured Akkermansia sp.
GAGTCTCTGCCCGCCTAGATGCAGCGAGACTATGACCATGCTAGACCATTCGGGAGGGAGTTTTTCGATCAAGGTCTTGATGTCTTCACGCGTGAAAGCTTCTCTCTTGATGGTGTCGGGCTTGTCGTTCTTGGGATACTTCAAACCACGGCAGGGGTTAGTTTTCATGAATTCGTCTGCTATCGCGGCATTAAACAGGCAGGAAAGCGATTGCATGTAGCGTGAGACCGTGGATGCCGACACACGCGCGCACTCCTCGATCACGATAGCTTGAATCTGCTTGCGTGTGATCTTGTTGATCTCGCCCTTGTAGTCTTCGCCAAGGTGTTTCTCAGCCATTCGCAAAGCTCGCTTGTCACTATTAATGGTCTTGATGCCTAGCTCCTCCCTTTCGATAAGCCATCCATGCGCGTAGTCACGCATGGTGGGGATCACGATTTTTCCTGACGTGTCACTCAAGCTCTCGATTGCCGCGCGAACGTGTCGCCCTGTCACGTCCCCCTTGCTTGCCTGCTCGAAGGCATCCGCGACGAGCTGAGCGCGCGCGAGGAGCTGATTCTTGCTCTCAGGTTTGCCACGCCCGCCTTTCTCGGGTGTGTGGCGTACCTTGGTGCTTTTTGTGTGCTGTGTTCCGTCAGCGTCTCGCCAAGTCGCGAAGTAATAAGGGCTTTTCTTGTTTGTCCTGAGTGTAGCCATGTCAAAAGGGTGATTGTTGTGACTTGTTGTGACTCTCACATGAAAAGTCACCTATTCAATTTACATTTTTGTGACACTTTCGACAAGAAAAAAGCCTTACCTTCAATAAAAAAGTAAAGCTTTCTTCTATTTGTATAGCGGACAGGGAGGGATTCGAACCCTCGGTACGGTCACCCGTACACTCACTTTCCAGGCGAGCACATTCGACCACTCTGTCACCTGCCCTTGCTCTTCACTCGGCTCGGATGTGAACCGTGTGCGCGGTCACTTTACACAACTTGTCGAGAAGATGCAAGCTAAATCTTTAAAAATATCATTTTTATGTTGAACTCATCTACTCCTTGAGTCCGGCAATGTGCCATTTCAGCCTATTCACGATGTGAACAATGGGTGCTGTTCCTAGATCTAACGCTAAAATATGCTTGATATCGTATGTTTTTTTGATACGCTATCAACATATTCTCTTTAATCTTTATATGAAAAACTTCCATACAATCCCCCCCTTACTCCTCTCGTGTGGCCTGTTATACGGAACAATAAACGAAGTTCATGCTCAGGGTACTGCAATGGGATACGCTGACAATACTCGGAATAGTGGCAGTATCGTTGCCACGAATGGCAGCCTACCGCACCTCGTGGCACAAGAAATCGCCAAGCAGGGCGTCAAGGCGAATCTGAACCACATCGACGTGAGCCGAGTGACCACCTTTGCTCAGCTCTTCAAAGATAAAAATTTTAACGGCGATATCTCCAAGTGGGATGTCAGCAAGGGGCAAAATTTTGGTGAGATGTTCCGCAATAGCTCATTCAACGGAGATATCTCGAAATGGAATGTCAGCAAAGCCACGAACATGGGTGAGATGTTCAAGGACTCTAAGTTTAACGGCGATATCTCCAAGTGGGACGTGGGGAATGTGGATAATATGATACGCATGTTTGAAAAATCACCCTTCAACGGTGATCTTTCGAAGTGGAATGTCAGCAAGGTCACCAATATGGGAGCCATGTTTGCCTACACCCCCTTTAATCGAGACATCTCCAAATGGGATGTGAGTAATCTGCATATCGCGGACTATATGTTCGCAGCAGCTCCCTTTAATCAGGATATCTCCGCGTGGACTCCTTATTCTCTCAGCAACATGAACTATATGTTTGCAGACGGAAATTTTTTGGGCGATATCTCATCATGGCCACTCGACAGAATACCTTTTAAAAATGACGTCTTCCGAGGAATCGATCGCTCCAAGGTGGTGCTGAAGCCTGTTGATCACGAGGCGATCAAGAAAAAGGCATTAAAGCCGGTGAAGGCGACGAATGATACACTGCGCCCGCTCATACGCAAGCAGATGATTCTCTTTGGCAACAAGGCTGACCTGAATCACATTGATGTGAGCGAAGTCACACAGATGGGGCAGCTCTTTCAGGGAAGCGAGTTCAACGGCGATATCTCCAAGTGGAATGTGAGCCGTGTGACGAGCATGAGCGAGATGTTCAAGCATTCGAAGTTTAATGGTGACATCTCCAAGTGGAATGTAAGCTCTGTGTCGAATATGAATGAAATGTTCGCAAACTCAGCCTTTAATGGTGATCTATCGCGCTGGGATGTTCGTAATATCGAAACATGTTTTCATATGTTCGAAAATGCGCAATTTAACGGTGATATTTCTGATTGGCATCTGGCTCGCGTGCATAACATGAACTCCATGTTTAAGAACTCCAAGTTCATGGGAGACATCTCATCATGGAAGATTGCACATGTGAGTAACCGCAATAACTTGTTCGACAACGTAGCTCGCCCAGCAGATTATACCATCGCTCCCCCCGGCAGCAAGAAAAAGCCTAGCACTGGCTCCACGGCCACCGCGAACACGGCACAAATACCCATCGCACCGAAGGAAGAGCCCATTCTGGTCACTAATGAGAACATCTCTATGATCGTCTCTCGTGAGATCGCGCGATTAGGGAATAATGCCAATTTGAACCATATCAAGGTCTCTCGTGTCACCAACATGAATGGGCTCTTTGCCAACAGTGCCTTCAATGGTGATATCTCGGAGTGGGATGTGCGGCGCGTCATCACGATGGATCGCATGTTTGACGGAGCTTCCTTCAATGGGGATATTTCTGAGTGGAAGCTTCTCAGCCTGCGCAACATGGGAGCCATGTTCCGCAACGCTCGTTTCAATGGCGATATTTCAAAATGGAATGTCGCCAAGGTGGAGTACATGAACTCGCTCTTTGAAGGCACTACCTTTAACGGTGATATCTCCATGTGGAATGTCTCACGCGTCAAAGACATGTCCTATATGTTCAAGCACTCTGCCTTTAACAAGAGCATAGCAAGGTGGAATGTCTCACGCGTCACGACCATGCACGCCATGTTCAGCAATGCAGCCTACAACAAGCCTCTCGGCGCGTGGGATGTAGGAAATGTACGAGATATGGCTTATATGTTCGAGAGATCGGCATTTAACAAAGATATCTCAAATTGGGATGTCAGTAATGTCGTCAAGATGGCCTTTATGTTCTCAGAAAGCAAGTTCAGGGGGAATCTCTCTCGTTGGAATGTCCGTCGTGTGAGGAGCATGGAGTCTATGTTCTCCTACTCACGATTTAATGGAGATATCTCGCGATGGAACGTCTCCAATGTATTAAATATGAATCATATGTTTGCAGACTCACGCTTCTCTCAGGACATCAGCAAGTGGAGGATATCTCCTCATGCGAGTAAAATCGATATGTTCAAGGAGGTGAGGTTTCATACACAATGATAGCCTGACTGCCCGATAAGCACCATTTTGCTCTTGTCACGCATGGATGCGCCTTGGAACCAAGGCTCATGCGTGACGAGCAAATCACCTTATATTACTTTGGCTCTAGGGTAGCTCTATCAATTCGCCGCCCTAGGACGCGCCTTGAAGACTGGATGCGCGTCATTTTGCTCTTTGCCTAGCCCTACAATCATGATAGACTCAACACAGCAATGAATACGGATGAATTGAAGTACACCGGCTCTAAAAGGATCTATAAGCAAGGAACACTGTTCCCCAACATACAAGTCGCGATGCGAGAAATCGAGCAGAGCGACACCCTCTTCCCCGATGGGACGATGGAGAGCAACGCGCCTGTCACGGTCTATGACTGCTCCGGGCCTTGGGGCGATGAGAGCTTCTCGGGGAGCGTCGAGGAGGGGCTTCCGCGCCTGCGTGAATCGTGGATTCTCGAGCGCAATGACGTAGACGAGCAGTCCGCTGGTGTCTACATCGCGCGTGATCTCAAGACTCCGCCTACGCAGCGTAGCTACGCGCAGCGTGGCATCATCACGCCTGAGATGGAGTATGTCGCCATCCGTGAGAATCTGGGGCGCGAGCAGGCCTTCAAGGCCATCTATGATGAGTTCCCCCATGACAAGACGCGCCCCGAGGCAGCGCAGCAGGCTCTGGATAGCCTCGCCTTTCACGGCACGGGGATGCCACGTCCCAGTGAGCTGGAGCAGCAAGGGGGCTTCTCCCATCGCAGTCTGGAGGCGCGCACGCAGCTGCACTACCAGCATGCGCCCGATCCGCGCCTGCGTAGCCGCATGCCCGCCTACTTTACCCCCGAGTTCGTCCGCGAGGAGATCGCCTCGGGGCGCGCCCTCATTCCTCTCAATATCAATCACCCTGAGTGTGAGCCCATGATCATTGGGCGCAATTTCCTCTGCAAGATCAATGCGAATATCGGCAACTCGGCGATTTCTTCGGGCATCCAAGAGGAGGTGGAGAAGCTGCGCTGGGCGATTCACTGGGGCTCTGATACGGTGATGGACCTCTCGACGGGCAATGATATTCACCGCACGCGTGAGTGGATTCTCCGCAACAGTCCTGTGCCCATCGGTACTGTCCCTATCTACCAGACTCTGGAGAAGTGCTCGGGTCGCGTGGAGCATCTGAGCTGGGAGCTCTTCCGCAGCACGCTGCTTGAGCAGGCAGATCAGGGTGTTGACTATGTGACGATTCACGCGGGATTGCTTGAGCGTTTCGTCGCGCATACGACGCGCCGCATGACGGGCATTGTTTCGCGCGGGGGATCTATCCTTGCCAAGTGGATGATGATCAACAAAAAAGAGAATTTTCTCTACTCGCACTGGGATGACATCTGTGAGATCCTTGCGAGCTATGATATGAGTATTTCCATCGGCGATGGTCTGAGACCGGGCTCGCTGGCGGATGCGAATGACTTTGCCCAGCTCGCGGAGCTGGAGGTGCAGGGTGAGCTCACGAAGAGAGCTTGGGACAAGGGCGTGCAGGTGATGAATGAGGGACCAGGGCATGTGCCGCTGCACCTCGTGCCGGAGAATATGCACAAGCAGCTGGAGTGGTGCTACGAGGCTCCCTTCTACACGCTAGGACCTCTCGCCACAGACATCGCCCCTGGCTATGACCATATCACAGGGGCTCTCGGTGGGGCAATCATCGCGCAGGAGGGCTGCGCCATGCTCTGCTATGTGACGCGCAAGGAGCATCTGGGGCTTCCCGACAAGGAGGATGTGCGCGAAGGGGTCGTGACCTACAAGCTCGCGGCTCATGCGGCGGATCTCGCCAAGGGGCACCCTGCGGCGCAGGTGCGCGACAATGCGCTCTCGAAGGCTCGCTTCGAGTTCCGCTGGGAGGATCAATTCAACCTCTCGCTCGATCCGCACCGCGCGCGCTCCTTCCACGATCAGACGCTGCCGCATGCGGGGGCAAAGAAGGCGCACTTCTGCTCGATGTGCGGACCACATTTCTGCTCGATGAAGCTCACACAGGAGCTGCGCGAGCAGGAGCGCAAAGAGCAGCTGGCCCTCGATGAGGCTCAATCGGAGGGGACAGACTCGACGTCAAATTAAAAGCCCCCTATCCTAGCCTTGCCTTGTCTAGGGGATTCTGCTAGAATGACCCCTACAATCTCATTTGCTATGCTTTCCCAATTAGACCAGCTCAAAAAGTACACGACCGTCGTTGCCGACACGGGCGATTTCCGCCAGATGGAAGAATTCTCCCCCGAGGAGGCAACGACCAATCCCTCGCTCATCCTTGCCGCCGCCGAGCAGGAGCAGTATAGACCCATCATCGACAAGGTCATCGAGTCCTTCCGCAGCTCCCCCTACACGGGGAAGCAGCTCACGGAGCTCGTCATGGATGAGCTTATCGTCGCCTTTGGCCTCGAGATCCTCAAACGCGTCCCCGGCCGCGTGTCGAGTGAGGTGGATGCGCGTCTCTCCTTTGACACAGAGGGGACGATCAACAAGGCACTTGCGCTCATCGCACGCTATGAGGCGGAGGGGATCTCGCGCGATCGCATCCTTATCAAGATAGCCGCCACATGGGAGGGCATCCAAGCTGCACGCGAGCTGGAAAAGCAGGGGATTCATTGCAATCTCACGCTGCTCTTTAGCCTCGTGCAGGCTGTGGCCTGTGCCGAGGCGGGCGTGCGCCTCATCTCTCCCTTCGTCGGTCGCATCCTCGACTGGCATGTCGCACAAACGGGGCAGCAGTACACGGCAGAGACTGATCCGGGTGTGCTCTCGGTGCGCAGCATTTACAATTATTACAAAAAATTCGGCTACGACGTGCAAGTCATGGGTGCCTCCTTCCGCAACAAGGGCGAGGTGCTCGCGCTAGCAGGCTGTGATCTGCTCACCATCGCCCCCTCGCTGCTGGCCGAGCTCGCCGCGAGTCAGGAGTCTGTCACGCCTCAGCTCAGCGAGGAGAGTGCCCAGCTCTGCTCCATTGAACGCATCCCCGCCGATGAGAAGAGCTTCCGCTTTCTCTTCAATGAGGACGCGATGGCGACGGAGAAGACAGCCGACGGCATACGCCGCTTCTCCGCTGATATTCGCAAGCTAGAGGCTCTCATTGAGAGTATGCTCTAGTATCCCCCTACCCCCTTTCCCCATCTCAATTATCTCTCATCATCATGAAAGTACTCGTCACAGGTGGAGCCGGCTACATAGGCTCTCACACCGTTCGTCAGCTCGTCAAGCAAGGTGCTCAGGTCACCGTCTTGGATAATATGGAATACGGCCACGCAGAGGCCATCGTCGACAAGGAAGTCACCCTTGTCCAAGGTGATCTCGGCGATCCTGATGTTGTCAACCCTCTCCTTCTCAACGGAAAATTTGACGCCGTGGTGCATTTTGCCGCCTACATCCAAGTAGGTGAGTCGGTCACCGAGCCTCTCAAGTATTACGAGAACAACATCGCGAAGCCCCTCACGCTGATCCGCGCGATGATTGCGGGCGGGACAAAGAAGTTCGTCTTCTCCTCTACCTGCGCGACCTACGGCGTGCCTACGCAAATCCCCATCCCTGAGACGGAAAAGCAAGACCCCATCAACCCCTACGGCAATTCCAAGTACATGCTGGAAAAGGTGCTCAAGGACTGCGATCACGCCTACGGGCTCAAGAGCGTCTTCCTGCGCTACTTCAACGCCTCGGGCTCATCAGAAGATGGGGCGATCGGCGAAGATCATGATCCCGAAAGCCACCTCATCCCCGTCATTCTTCAGGCGATCAAGGGTGAGCGCGAGGGCATCACGGTCTTTGGTACAGACTACGATACCCCCGATGGTACCTGTGTGCGTGACTACATCCATGTCGACGATCTTGCGGACGCGCACCTGCGTGCGATCAACTACCTCATGGAGGGTGGCGAGACGAATTGGTTCAACCTCGGCACGGGCAAAGGGCTCTCGGTCAAGCAGATCATTGATGCGGCAGAAAAGGTCACAGGCCTCAAGGCTCCTGTCACCTACGGTCCACGCCGCGACGGCGACCCAGCGCATCTCATCGCGGATGCTCGCAAGGCGGCTGACGTGCTCGGCTGGATCCCGAAGCATCAGGATGCTCAGTACATCGTTGAGACGGCTTGGAAGTGGTTCAACGGACCACGCGGCGGTCACTATTAATACGCCCCCTAGATGTCAAAGAGAGGCTGTCCCATTTTCGCGAATGGGACAGCCTCTTGTTTTAGGCTGACTCTTGCTGGTCAGCAATGTCAGGGAATTATTATACAAATAAGCTCATTCGAGCGAGCAGAAAGGGATGATTAGTTGGCGAGCAGCTGGAGGACATCGGTGATACCGGGTGTGCTGCTTTCCTTGTTCTGAAGGAGGAGTGCGGCGGCCTCGGTGGTGATGCTTGAATCGAGGCTCTCGCTGGTGGAAAAGAGGGATTGAATGGTGCTCGAGTCTGTGCTGGGCAGTTCTCCGTTGAGGAGATTCATGGCGGCATCTGCCTTCTGGTAGTTCTCTACAGCAGTCTTGAGGCTGTCGAGGCTGCCTGTGCTGCTACCCGACTTCAAGGCGCTGAGCTGCTCAAGCACGCTCTGCTGCGCGGTGAACTTGCTCGTGAGGGCTTCCTTCGCGCTATCGGGGAGAGCGGCGAGGGCTGCGCTGGCTGTGCCAGCGTCCGTACCTGTGCTTGTGCCTGAGAGGAGTGCAAGGGCTTGGCTTGCTGTCCCTGCGTCTGAGGACGTGCCAGTGAGTGCTCCAAGGACGGCTCCGCCTGTAGCAGAATCGCCTACGACGGCAGCGGTGACGGCGGTTTTGGCAGCATCGGTCTTTTCAGTCACAGCGGCTTTGGCTGCATCGGCCTTGGCGGTGACGGTGGCTTTGGCGCTATCTTTCTTGGCGGTGACCGCGGCTTTGGCTGCATCGGTCTTGGAAGTCACGGCAGCTTTGGCGGCGGTTTTCTTTTCCTCTACCTTGGCTTTTGCCTTGGCTGGAGCAGCTTTTACTGCTTCTTTGACAGGCGCGATCTTGTTCGTCACGGCGGCTTTGCCTTTTTCGCGCAGGTTGGAAAGGCTCAGATTGGCTGAGGCGAGGCTGACACCTAGCGTGAGGGCGATGGATAGTACGGCTATTTTCATAATCTTCTTGCTCCTCTTCGCGGAGCTGCATGATTGTAGATAAGAGAGAATAGAGATTCAAGTTTGCACTCTGTCATAATTATTCAATAATAATTGAAAATGAGAGATCAGGGAATTAGTAAACAATTTGAAAGTTTTACAAAAAACCCTAACAATTATCTCGCCAGAAAAGAGAGGCAAAATCAAAAAAGCGTGGATGAACCAAGTCATCCACGCTGTTGATTATATCATGTACAAACAATCACTTAGAACGTGCGCCAAGGGCGCGAAAGAGATCAGCCTTCGAGACATCAGAATAGTCAGCGTGGCTGCTCGTGACAATGTCGTTCATCACCCGACTCACTACGAGCACAAATTCGGTGTCGATGCCATGGGTCAGGGTGACATCCGTCCTCTCGGGCGCGTTCATCACAAATGTGTTGGACAGAGAGCTACCTGATTGATGTCTAGCGAAGCTCCTCTGGATATCGCGATTGTACTAGAAACATGGTTACTGCGCACCGTATTGGTAATCACATTGCCTGCACCTCTGACGCTGATCGGGCTGAAGCTGCCGCCGGCTCCTTGGAGGGCGAGAATACCGCCGTCTTTCATCTTGAGGTCGTTCACGAGTGTTTCTTTGTCGTAGGTGATGGTGCCACAATTCGTGATGTCGTTTGCGCTAGCGGATTCTCCTAGGGCTGCGCCTAAGTGCGCGTCTACTGTGGCACCCGCAGATACGGTTGAGCTAGGTACTGCCCTAGTGAGCCTCAGAGGCTGTGACTTTTGGGCTGCTGCTCACAATCGCACCACCACGATCAATCACTGCAGAGCTACCCATAAAGTCACCCTTGATAGACCGCTTATCTCTGCGAACATGATGAGAATCAGCAGTGTTGGATTGATCAGAGTGCTTACAATAACGCTTGTAAAGCGTCTTTCCACTCAGAAATCGCTAGCTTTCTGCACAGAAAAAAGCCCCGCTCGTGCGTGACGAGCGGGGGGGAAAAAGCAAAGGATGCTGGATCGCGCGGACTAGACGATGGCGAGGAAGCCGAAGCCCACTGCGAGAATGGTGACGCAAAGCACTCCCATGAGTACCGCAGAGAGCGTGGGCACCTTGATGGGTGCGTCTCCCTCGACGGGTGCTTCCCAGTACATGGCACGCAGGATCTTGAAGTAGTAGTAAAAGCCCACTGCTGCCGCAAAGATCATCGCGGCGAGAAGAGTGTAGCTCAAATCACTCATCGCGATAATGCTGGCAAAGGTCATCAGCTTACCGACGAAGCCAGCAGTCAACGGCACACCAGCCAGCGAAGCCATGGCCACGGCGATGGCAAAGGCGAAGAAGGGGTTAGTCTTGCCCAGCCCATTAAAGGCGGCGATCTCTTCGCTCTGGCGTGCCATACGGATGACTCCAATAGCGATGAAGGCGAGGACTGCGGCCATCGCATAAGCGCCAAGGTAGACGAAGAACGCTTGACTGACATCATAGGAGCCGATGCTCTCATCGATCAGCGGAACGAAGAGGACGAGGATAAAGCCCGCCTGTCCAATGGAGGAATAGGCAAGCAGTCTCTTGGCATTGCTCTGATTGATCGCCGAGAGGTTACCGATGACGAGGGTGGCGATCGCGACAAGGATGAAAAAGGCTTGCAGCGCAGGGACGACCTCAGCGTAGTGCACAGGTGTAGCTGACACGATTCCTCCGAAAGGTGATGGTGCAACAAGAGTAGACTGGCAGAGCAAGAGTAGCGCCATCACGCCTGCAATCTTGGAGCAGGTAGAGAGGAAGGCGGTCACAGGCGTAGGAGCTCCCTGATAGACATCGGGAATCCACGCACTCATGGGAATAGCACCTACCTTGAAGAGGATGCCGAGGCTCATGAGGATGAAGGCGAACTGCGCCGCGGGGATAGACAAGACTGGAGCAGCGGGTGGAGTGAGGCTAAAGCCGCCTGTCACGCCAAAGTACCACGCCATGCCGAAGACGAGAATCCCCGTGCTCA
>CAYJOV010000059.1:10673-13478 GCA_964371905.1 uncultured Akkermansia sp.
TGCCGTCACACGGCTGTAGTCAAAGGCAAAGAGCATGCAAAAACCAGCCGCCACACAGGCGATATTGGCCATGGTATGCACGGCATTGGCTGCAAAGAAGCCATCCGATACGCTAAAGAAGAAGCCTACGGCGAGCAGGGCTAGTCCCCCGATGATGGAGTAACCGCGACGGGGAAAGGACTTGCAGAAGGCATCCGCCATCAGGATGAGCGCCGCGATGATGACCAGCGCGAAGCAAGCTCCAAAATCTGACCATGTATATGGGAGTGTATTCATGTACGTGAACTATAGTGTGTGTTGGGAGTCGTGGCTCTTAGCCCAGCAGTTGGAGGGCGTATTGGGGGAAGATTCCGAAGAAGACGAGGGAGGCGGCGAGCAGGCTTGCCGCGACGAGATCATAGCAGCTCAGCTGCGTCGCACGCACGCTGGCCATGGCGACAGGGCCTGCAAAGATCTGGCGGAAGGCGCGCAGCATGTAGATGGCACCGATGACGAGTCCCCACATGGCGAGGATGGCGGCTACCTGCACAGGACCGACTCCTCCAAAGAGATTGCCTATACAGGAGGCAGGGCAGCAGTCTGCGCTTGCGCCCCACTGGACGCCTTGGAAGCAGGAGACGAAGATGGCAAACTCACCGGGGAAGCTCGCGAGTAGCGGAAGACCGATGGAGGCCATGGCCGCCAAGCCAAAGAGGAATCCGAGCACGGGCAGCTTCTTACCTAGTCCGCCCATGGAGTCGAGCTCCAGCGTGCGGGTCTGTGACTCGATCTGTCCTGTGAGCAGGAAGAGCAGACCTATGCCCAGACCATGTGCCAGCATGAGCAGAGCCGCGCCATTGAAGGCGAGCTCCAGCGACTGGGGCATGTAGGCGACGTAGGCGGCAAAGGCGAGGAAGAGATAGCCCATGTGCATGACGGAGGAATTACCCAGCATATCGTCGAGGCGACCCTTGTTCATCGTGACATAGCCTACCCAGAGTACATTGCCGAGGAGGCAGACGAGGAGATAGGGAAGCCAAGCGCCGAAGAGCAGCTCATTGACAGGTCCGAGGAAAGAAGCGATGGTGAAGAGACCATAGAGGCCGAACTTCTTGAGCACACCCGCGTGCAGCATCGCTACAGGGGTAGGAGCACTGGCATAGGCGGGGGCTGCCCATGAGTGGAAGGGGAAGAGGGAGACGAGCGAGCCAAAGCCGACCAGCAGCAGCAAGCCCGCCGTGCTCAGATACGCTTTTTGGCTAGCGTAGAATTCGGGAGCATACTGCAGCCTCTTGACTGCCACTTCAAGGGAGGCAAAGTCGAAATCGGGGAGCATCAAGCCCGAGCGTAGCATGACGATGCCCGCGAGCAGCACCATGGAGGCAAGCCCGAGGTAGATGGTCGTCGTCCACGAGATGATGCGGCGATCCCCTCGCCCGTAGCAGCCTATCATGATGAAGGTGGGGATAAGAGCCAACTCGTGGAAGGCGAAGAATGCGAGCATATTGCTGGATACGAATGCACCAGTCGCACCCGCGGAGATCATCAGCATGGAGATAGACCAGCTGCGCTCCGCCTGTGCGTTGGGCGCGCGCAGACCGATGGCGGCGGCGAGCGTGACGAGCGAGGTGAGCACGAGCATGATGCGGCTCAGGGGCAGCTCGAGGCTCAGTGAGAGCGCGTCGACGGAGACCTTCTCAGGCGCACTCTCCCATTGGCACAGCGCAAAGATCGTGAGCAGGGCACTCACACCAGCACTAGCGATGGCCATGGGACGCCCTGGGGCTTTTGCAAAGCCGATGAGCGCAGAGATAATCAGGGGGGTGAGGATAAGCCAAATGAGCATGGTAGGAAAGGGAGCGTATGATTAGTAAAAGAGAATGATGCAGAGCAGCACGAGGATGCCGAGGATGGTCATGTAGTTGCTCGCGCGTAGATCATTGCCACGCAGCCATGTGAGCAAGCGTCCGAAGCGCCCCATGAGATCCGCGTAGCCGCGCACGATGAGACCGTTGATGATGCAGCCGTCGACAAAGTCGATGATCTGCACGGCGACGTACTGCACGCCACCGATGAGGATCTTGTCGTAGAAGCAGTCGATGTAGAAGCGCGCGCGCAGAGCGCGTGAGAAGGCATTGGCAGCCAAGGGGTCTTTCTGCACACCGCGTCCGTAGACATAGTAGGCGAGACCGACACCAGCGAGCATCGCAGCTGTACCGACGAAGAAGGGCACATTGAAGTGGAAGCTCTCAGCCTCAAAGCCATTGAAGGGGACGAGCGCATTGGCGACAAAACCATAGCCCGAGACGACGGCCATGATGGCGAGGAGGATGAGCGGGACGCTCATGCTGAAGCCGACCTCGTGGGCATGCTCGGCGTTCTCGCTGCGCTCCTTGCCCAGCAGGGCGATGAAGCAGACGCGCAGCATGTAAAAGGCGGTCATGCCAGCGATGAGGGCGGCGACCCAGAAGAAGAGAGGGTTCTTCTCCCATGCGGCGAGCAGGATGCTTTCCTTGGAGAAGAAGCCCGCGAAGCCGGGGGCGGCGATGAGGGCGAGTGTGCCCAGACCGAAGCAAGCGGAGGTGATGGGCATGCGCTTCTTCAGGTTGCCCATCTTCCAGATATCTTGCTCGTGGTGGCAAGCAAAGATAATAGCACCCGATCCGAGGAAGAGCAGAGCCTTGAACCACGCATGCGTGTAGAGGTGGAACATAGCAGCCTCACCCGCGAGCAGACCGACAGCCATGACCATGTAGCCGAGCTGCGAGAGTGTGGAGTAGGCGAGCACGCGCTTGATGTCGTCCTGCTGCATCGCCATGAGGGCGG
>CAYJOV010000060.1:0-2847 GCA_964371905.1 uncultured Akkermansia sp.
GAATGAAAAATGAGATTTTTCACCCAACAAAAAGAAGCTTTGATATTCAGATATGTCCATTTGTGCAAATTCTGCAATTTGCTACATTAACTACTGCCAAAGTAATATTACCTTATCTCTTGCCCGGGTCATCGCTCTCCTGTCACAGAATACCTGTGTGCGAGGGAGCTCGCGATGCACGCGAACTCCCTCCCTCTCTCAGCGCGCCACCTGCTCAGCCATCGCCTTCTTGATGGCGTCTAGGGCGTGGCGATTCACCTCGCAAAGGATACGCGGGTCGGTAGTCTCTGCACGCTGCCCCATCTCTCGAGACCAGCAATAGAAGTAATAATCGCTGAGATCGAGGTGATTGAGCACAGAATGGAGAATCGCGGCTCTATCCCAAAAACTAACAATCTTAAACGCATCGTTGTGCTTTTCGAGGAGCTTATCATAGTCGAGCTCCTCAAAGCATCGCTCCATGGATTGCTTGTCTGTCGTCTTTGCAAGCGCAGCAGCGACCTTCTCGGTGAGCTCAATCATGACGCCTAGATCGGCGCGCTGCTTGTCGTCTAATTTACTCGCATCCAGCGATTTGAGTATCTTGAGGCTGTCTAGCCAGCTCTGTCTAACGATCTGATGTAATTCGATGTCGGTCGCGTGCTCGAGGTACTCGATCTCGGACTCTAGCGAAAGATAGAGGTACTCCAAGAGCAGCTCCTGCATGGCGGGGCTCTGCTGGTGAAAGAGGGGCATTCCCAGCTTTTTCGCGTCCTCCTCACGCTCCTTGAGAGCGGCGGCGTAGTTGCTCTCGCGCTCCGCCTGCGGACGCGCTTGCTCGCGCCTCCAGACCTCATCCACGAGGGCGACGCGGTCGGTGATCTTTTGGGCGGGGAGGGGATACTTTGCCTTGAGTGCCTCGTTCTCCGCGAGAGTGCGCTGCCAGAGCGCTTCTTGCTGCTGTTCGCTTTCGTAGCGCGCCATCGCTAGGGCGTGGAGCAGATCCTCCTGAGCCGAGCCGTAGGCCTCATAGGCGCTGTATTCTTCTTCCTTGATCGTGAGCTTTTTTTCCGATGCCTCTCGCTGACGGGGAGGAGAGAAGTGTGACTCAGACAGGACTAGAGGCAGCTCGTTGGCCACGCGCCCGCGGCTGGGTGCTACTCGGAGAGAGGGGAGCTCATCAGGGTAGGCCTTGAGCTTTTCATTATAGCTCTTGATGAGTCCATCGAGATGAGGGTTGCTCTGAGCTGGCTGAGCTGGTGCAGGACTGCTGGCGTAGACGGGGGAGGCGAGGCTGCCCAGCGCGAGCAGCGCGAGGGAGACGGTGATGATGTGATTTTTTCTCATCGTCAGAAAAATGTGTGTGTGGAGGGGGGATATTATTTGAGGGGTATTCAGCGCGCCGCCTTCTCAGCCATCGCCTTTTTGATGGCGTCAATGACGCGGCGATTCGTGCGCGCGATGGACGGGAGATTCACGCCGCGAGGACCCTTCGCGCGTTCTTGAGTCATGACATAGACGTAATAATCCCGCAGGTCGAGATGATCGAGCAGCTCAAAGAGGACATAGCCTCTCGTCCAGATCGTGTCAGAGAAGTGCTCTCGGTGCTTTATGAAGCATTCATTGATGGAGGCCTCATCTGTCGCCTTTTCGAGATCAGCCGCGACGGCGAGATTTCTCTCGATGACCTGTTGAATGCCCTTGCGCTCTTCCTCGCTTAGTTTGCTTGTATCAAGCGATTGGAGAATCCTGAGATTCTCGACGAGGCTCTGCTTGCTTATCTGCTCAATGGGGATCTCGGCCGCTTGCGCATACAGGCGGATCTCGGACTCCAGCGAGAGAATGAGGTACTGCAAGAGCAGCTCCTGCATGGCAGGGCTATACTGGTGATAGCAGAGGTAGATGACGCTCTCTTTGGCAAGCTCTTCGCGCTCTTTGAGATGCTCAGCGGCGTTCTTCTCGCGCTCCGCCTGCGGGCGGGCTTGCTCGTGGCGCCATGTCTTATCCACGAGGGCGATTAAGTCGGTGAGCTTTTGCGCTGCGAGGGGGTACTTGGTCTTGAGCTCAGCCTGAGCTGCCAGCGTGCGCTTCCAGAGCTCCTCTTGCTGCTGCTCGCTCGCATAGGGCGTCATTTCGACGGCGGCGAGGAGCGCAAGTTGAGCCTTGGCGTAGGCGGTATAGCCGCCATCATCCCGCACCTCACCGTCTGAGGGAAGGAAGTAGCGGTCGTGCCAATATAAGGGTATCGCTTGGATCACGCGCGCGAGGCGGGGAGCCGTGCGGAGTCGTTGCAGGCTTTCAAAGGGCTCGCCCAGCTCCTCATTGTATTCCTTGATGCGACGCTCCAGACGCTCGTCTTGAGCAGCTGGCGCAGCACTGCTGGCATGGGCTAGAGGTGTGAGGCTGCCCAGCGCGAGCAGGGCGAGGGAGACGGTGATGAGGTGGTTTTTTTTCATAGTCAAAAAAATGTGTGTGTGGAGGGGGAAATTATTGGAAAGTCACTCATGGAGTGGTCTTCTGAGCCGCCATCGCCTTCTTGATGGCATCAAGGATGCGGCGATTCGTGCGCTCGACATACTGAAGTGACTCGTCGTCTGTCCTCTTGGCGTATTCTTGAGCCAAGACGTAGACGTAATAATCCCGCAGGTCGAGATGCTTGAGCAGCTCATAGAGGACATGAGTTTCATCCCAAATCGTGTAGAAGCGGCTCTCTGCGTGCTCCTTGTAGCATTGCTTCAGGGATGTAGAATCATTCACCTGCGCGATATCAAGGGAGAACGCGGTCTTTCTCGCGATGGCCTGTTGGATGCCCACGCGCTGCTCCTCGTTGAGCTTGCTCGTATCGAGTGATTGGAGAATCCTGATCTC
>CAYJOV010000060.1:2947-13373 GCA_964371905.1 uncultured Akkermansia sp.
CGCGCTGCTCCTCGTTGAGCTTGCTCGTATCGAGTGATTGGAGAATCCTGATCTCCTCGGCGACAAGCATCTGGGTCTGGGGGATATAGTTGATCGGTGGATCTTGCGAACACAAGCGGATCTCGTACTCCAGCGAGAGGGTGAGGTAGTGCAGGAGCAGCTCCTGCATGGCGGGGCTATACTGGTGGTAGCAGAGGTAGTATCCGCTCTTGCTCGCCTCCTCTTCACGCGTCGAGAGATACTCGGCGGCGTTCTTCTCACGCTCCGCCTGCGGGCGGGCTTGCTCGCGGCGCCAGATCTCATCCACGAGGGCGACGAGGTCGGTGAGCTTTTCCGCCGCGTGGGGGTACTTGGCCTTGAGCTCCGCCTGAGCTGCCAGCGTGCGCTTCCAGAGCTGCTCTTGCTGCTGCTCGCTCTCGTAGGGTGTCATTTCGACGGCGGCAAGGAGCTCAGCTTGAGCCTTGGCATAGGCATCATAGCCGTAATCATCCCGCTCTTCGGGATCGATGAAGTCGCCGTCCTCCCAAGAAAAGGGGATAGATTGGATCACACGCGCGAGGCTGGGAGCTGCGCGGAGGCGATGCAGAGTCTTGATGGGCTGGCGCAGCTCCTCATTGTAATCCTCGATGAGGCTATTCCAAAACGCGTCCATAGCGGATGGTTGAGCGGAATCCTGAGCGGACGGCTGTGGACTGCTGGCATGGGCTAGAGGGGGGAGGCTGCCCAGCGCGAGCAGGGCGAGGGAGGCGGGGAAGAGCTTGCTTTTTTTCATCGTCAAAGAAAGGGTATGCGTGTAGGGTGTGGAGGTGATTATTTGAGGCTACTGGCGACACTGTTGAGGTTGCCAAACAAAGAGCCCACCCCTGAGAAGATCGAGGAGGTGGCGGAGTAGCGCATCTGCGCGGCCTGCGTGCGGGTGTTGTGCGCATTGAGCAGGCTCTGATCGCGCACCTGATCGGCCTGCTGGAGCTGCTGCGTCGTCTGGTTGTTGATCTCGTCTTGGAGACGCGTCGCGAGATCGCGCTCGCGTACGGCGACACTGCCGCTGGAGACGAGGTTGGAGCTGGCAGCATCGAGCTGCGCGCGCGCGAGCTCGCTCTGCGCGTTGCGTGCCGCGCGGGTGGCGTTGCCCAGCGCGATATCAATCATGGCTTGCGAGCGTTGCTGCCCCTCGAGCTCCTGCTGATTGGCAAGAGAGTTGAGCTGTTTGCTGGCTTTTTTCTGCGCGTTGTAGGAGAGCAGGCCTCCCGCGACATTGCCCACGAGCTGGGCTGAGCTGGCTAGAGTTGAGAATCCCATGCCACTCAGTGTATGACGAGTAGTATACCCTGTCAAGAGGGAATTGTGGCACAGCGAGTCTGTGCGACCCTCTCTCTCAAGATTCTGAGGCGAGGTAATCGCGCAGCAGCTCAAGGGCGCGGGCGCGATGCGAGAGGCTATTCTTCACCCCAGCAGGCAGCGCGGCAAAGCTCTCCGTGAAGCCCTCGGGGATGAAGAGCGGATCGTAGCCAAAACCTCCCGACCCGCTCGCATCCAAGGCGATATGCCCCTCGACGACCCCTTCAAAGCTCGCGAGCTCCACCCCGTCGCGCGCCAGACTCAGCACGCAGACAAAGCGCGCCGTAAAGCGCGTGTCCGCCGCCAGCGCACCCGAGTCAATCAGGCTCTGGAGACGCTGGAGCAAGTACACGTTATTTCCTGTGTCATCACCATGCACCCCCGCAAAGCGTGCCGAGTGGATACCGGGTGCCCCGTCGAGCGCGTCCACGCAGAGCCCCGAGTCATCCGCCAGTACCAGCCCGCTGTAGCAGGCGGAGATACCGCAGGACTTTAGAGCCGCATTGGCGGCAAAGGTGGTGCCGTCCTCCACGATGTCGGGCGCGTCGGGGTAGCCCGCGAGGCTCTCCACCTCAAAGCTATCGGGGAGGATCTGGGCGATTTCTTGGGTCTTGTGCGCGTTGCGCGTAGCGATGATGAGCTTCATGACGAGATAGAGGGGGAATGAGGGGGATGTGATTTTTTGAAATGATACTTGAGGTAATAAAGCAGCAGAGAGGTACAGACGACAGCCGAGGTCAGGTCAGAAACCGCGCCCGATGCCCAGATCCCCTTCACGCCATAATACGCGGGCAAGATGGAGAGCAGCGGGATGAGCATGAACATCTGGCGCATGAGATTCAAGAAAATACTCAAGATGGGCTTGCCAATCGCTTGAAAGAAATTCCCCACAATGATCTGCGGACCAATCAGCGGCATGAAGAGCATATAAATGACAATCCCCTGCGCCCCCAGCTCAATCATCGCCGCCCCCGCCGCATCCTGCGCCATGCCCTCCGCAGGAGCCTTGATGAAGAAGCCCATGATCTCAGTGGGGAAGAGCATCAAGAGCGTAAAGCCCAGCAGCATCACACCCCCCGCCGCCAACATCGAGCGATACAGCGTCGCACGCACACGCGCAAAAGCTCCGATACCATAATTAAAGCCAATAATAGGCTGCATCCCCTGCGCAATGCCCATCACAATCATGCAAAAGAAAAACATCAGCCTATTGACAATGCCAAAGGCCCCCACGCCCATATCCCCCTCATAGGAAAGAAAGAGATTATTGTAATAAAACACCACCACACATCCCCACACACTCATCAGGCAAGGCGGCAAGCCCATCAGGCACACACGGCGCATCAGCGCAAAGCAGGGCTGATAAATCCCACGGCGAAAGTGCAACACACTCCCAGACTGGAGAAAGTGGCGCAACACAAAGGCAAATCCGATCACCTGCGCCCCCGCCGTCGCGAGCGCCGCCCCGCGCATCCCCATATCGAAGGTGTAGATGAAGAGGGGCGCGAGCGCCGTATTCGCCCCCACGGAGATGAGCAGGCTATACATGGCCTTTTTCGGGTAGCCGCTGGCGCGCATCACGTGATTGAGGTTCATATAAAGAGCGGTCAGGGGAAAGCAGAGCGTGGTGACGCTCATGAAGTCATAGGCGGGCTGGTAGGTCTCCCCCCGCGCGCCAAAAAAGTGCAGCACCTCGGGTAAGTAAAAGTGGAGCGCAAGCCCGACGGCAAAGGAGAAAAAGAGCCCCAGCTGCACCATATTCCCCAGAACGCGAAAGGCATAGTCATGATCCCCGCGCCCGAGCGCGAGCGAGACATTCGCCGCTGATCCCAGCCCCACGAGCATGCCCGCGGCGATCATGAGATTCATGATGGGAAAGATGAGCGCGAGCCCCGCAATGGAGGCAGTGCCACACCAGAGCCCGATGTAGTAGGCGTCGATGAGGTTATAGAGCGACATGGCCGTCATGCCTATGACCGCCGGCCACGAGTAGCGCAGCAAGAGGTTGCCAATAGAGGAGCATTCCAAGTCGCGCAGTGTATCACTTTTAGCCATGTCCCGCCGAGCTTACGCTCATCACTCATCAAAGTCAAGAGCGTGAGCTTTCTTTTCTTAAAAATAGGCTTTATGGGATAGGCCTTTGTGTGATATGATAAACCATGGTTTTCATGGCAAATTTCCTGTGTATGAATAAGAAATCGCTCTCTCTCCACGCATTGACATTACTGGTGTTATTTATCTTCTCCGCCTGTGCGAATGAGCAAGAAGGTGACGAGAAGGCAGATAAGGATGCGTCCCCTATTTCTCTGTCAAAGCTTGCCTACTCGGCGCGTGATTTTGCCTCCATCCATCAATGGGCTCTCCAAGGCTCGGTGGAGGCTCAGATGCGACTTGCTGTGCACTATGGCTTAGGCGATGGGGTGAAGCAGGATTTGGAAAAAGCGGTCTTCTGGTACGAAAAAGCCGCCGAGCAGAATAATGCGAAGGCTCAATATGTTTTGGGCGTTTACTACGCCTGTCTCTCTGGACCGGAGCGGGATTTTCACAAAGGTCTTCTCTTCTACGAAAAAGCCGCAGCACAAGGGATGGCTATAGCTCAGCTGGAATTGGGCTTTCTCTATGGAGTTGCTCCTGCTACACCGCAGAATTTGAAACAAGCGGTCTTCTGGTACGAAAAAGCCGCTCACCAAGGATTGCCCTACGCCCAGTATAATCTAGCCCGCTGCTACGCCCAAGCTAAAGGCGTCGCTCGAGATGATCAGAAAGCGGTCTTCTGGTATCAAAAAGCCGCTGAGCAGGGCAGGGTCGACGCTCAATACGCTCTGGCGTCTCTGTATGCCAGTGATGAAGGAGGCGTTCAGGATGATCAGAAAGCTGTCTTTTGGTACAACAAAGCCGCTGATCAAGGTATGGCGTCAGCTCAGATCGCGCTTGGGGATTGCTACGCCGCAGGCAAAGGAGTGGCAAAGGATAGTAAGAAGGCGATGCTCTGGTATCAAATGGCCGAGGCTCAGGGCAGGGGGGATGCACAATATGCTCTTGCCTTGCTCCATCTCCATGGCGATAAAGACATTCAGAACGACGCTGCAGCGATCTTTTGGATGACAGAAGCTGCGAATCGCGACTTCCATCCTGCACTCTATCAACTGGCTTTACTCTATGAGCGCGGTGAAGTCGTCGATCAAGATTTGTATAGAGCTCATTATTTGATCAAACAAGCCGCCAATGTAGGTCATGCAAAATCTCAATATCATCTAGCGATGTCTTATCTTTACGGTAGTCGCGCCGCGCAGAAGGAGGAAATAGGCGCATACTGGCTGTATAAAGCCGCCTATCAGGGGGATGTCGATGCTCAATATGAGATGGGGATACTCTATAGAGATGCGGAAGGGCAGAGGCGAGATTTAAAGACCGCTGCCTACTGGCTTGAAAAGGCCGCGGAGCAAGGACATGATCGTGCTCAACAGGCACTCGATGAGCTCGAGAAATAATCTTCTGTCTCTTATTGCTTCATACGACACAGCTAGAGCCATCAAAAAGTCGAGTCGTACTCGTGATGAAAGACGGAGTACGACTCGATGGTTTAGGATTGGGGATTGCGCGGCAGCTGTTTATTCTGACTTTGAGAGCGAGTCGAGGGCGTCGAGGGATTCGGGGACGCCCAGCGAGGAGGCTTTGCGGAACCACTGCATGGCGAGTCCCTTGTTGGGCGCGAGTCCGAGCTCGCCGTTGCGGTAGAACTCACCGAGCTCCATCGCCGCCTTGGGCGATCCCTGACGACTCGCGAGCGTGTACCATGTCACGACTTGATCCGCATCCGCCTTGACTCCGAGGCCGCGGCGGTAGCAGCGTGCGAGCTCGAGCGCGCTGGAGACATCCTTGCGCTTCGCCCCGCTGCGGAAGTACTCCACCGCACGCTCGGGCTGGCTGGCTAGGTAGTACTGCCCGAGCTTTGCATAGGCGGCGGCCTCACCCTGCTGGGCGGAGCGTTCCCACCAGTAGAGTGCCTTGGCCTCGTCTTTGGGCACGCTGCCGCGTAGATCGTCATCCATGTAGTCGTTGCCGAGCAGGAGCTGCGCCTTGGCCGAGCCCTGCTGGGCCTGCTTGACGTAGCGATGCTGCGGGTGGGGGAAGCCGGGGAGCTGCTCGAGATCCGCGTTGATGCTGCGATCCTTCTTGTCTACGCGGTAGTACCACCAGGTGGGCAGCTCACCGAGGAAGCGTCCCTTCTTGTCATAGACTTCATAGTGATACACATAGGCGGGCTCAATGCAGACCTTGTCCCCGTCTCGCAGGCGTGAGTAGTACCAATGGTCGATCTCCAGCCAGCGGGCAAAGAGGGCGTCGGTCTGCGGGCTGCGCGGCAGATACGAGGTGCTATTCTCCACGTCGACGAGGGCGGCGGCGATGCTGACCTTGATGCGGTGTCCCGAGCTTTGGAAGAGTCGGAGCTGCTCTTTGATGAAGGCGTTTTCCTGATTGCCTACCTTGACGATCTTGAAGAACTCATCAAAGCGGTCCTCCGATGATTGCGTTAGAGGTGTTCGTTGGCAGCTGGTGGAGAGCGAGACCATGAGCAGGGCTAATGATCCCCATATAGAGCGTTGTGTTATTTTCATATAGAATGGGGTGTTAGGATGAAAGGGATGCTTCCTCGGGGCGTGAGGTGAGACCATTCGCGTTGGCGCGCTTGTACCATTGGAGGGCGAGCTGGGCGTCTGCGGTGACTCCGTGTCCCAGCTCGTAGGCCTCGGCGAGTGCCCATTGGGCAGGGGCGTGATTCTGCTCGGCGGCTTGGGTGAGCAGGTAGACCATCTTGCTCTCATTTTGCTCCACGCCGTAGCCAGAGGCGTAGCAGCGTGCGAGGGTGTAGCAGGCATCGGGCTCTGCCTGTGCGGCGGCCATCTTGAGCCAGTAGATAGCCTCGCCGAGATCGCGGTACATTTTATTGGACTCGAGGTAGAGCTTGCCGAGGAGGTACTGCGCCTCTGATTCGCCCTGCGTGGCGGCCTGTTTCCACCAGTAGAGGGCTTGGTCAAAGCGGGGTGGGGTGAGCGCATCGCCCATAGAATAAATGCCGAGCTGGAGCTGTGCCATGCTGTTGCCATGCTCCGCTGCCATTTGCCACCAGCGCTTTGCCTGCTGCCTGTCGGCGGGCACGCCTTCGCCCTGCGAGTAGGCGAGAGCGAGGCTGAGCTGGGCGGCGGTGGCGCCTTGGAGGGCGGCTTTCTTCCACCAAGAGACAGCTATTTTGGAGTTTGTCTCAATGCCTTCGCCGTAGTGGTAGCGATTGCCCAGCTCGTGCTGCGCGTCAGGATAGCCCTGCTCGGCAGCCTTGGTGAGCCAGTCGATCACCTCTTGATCACTCTCATCGCTGCGCTCTTGCAGGCAGAGCGCGTACTCGAATTGGGCGACGGCATCGCCGAGCTCCGCTCCGCGCTGGAAGCAATACAGAGCTTTTTCCTCATTGAGTGAGGTACCCTCACCCGCCATGTAGCAAAATCCTAGAAATCGGTAAGCCTGCGGCTGATCCTGCTCCGAGGCCTTCTTCCACCAATAAACCGCCTGCGTGGCATCCATCTCGACACCTCGTCCCTTGAGGAAGCAGTAGCCCAGCAGCTGCTGAGAGGCGGCATCGCCCTGATGAGCCGCCTGATACCACCATCCGGCTGCTTTTTGATCGCTGCGCTCCACGCCCTCACCGCGCTGGTAGCGAAGACCAAGCTGGTGCTGCGCGCGAGCATCGCCCTGCTGCGCGGCATCCTTGAGCTCTTCTAGCGTGGGCTCTTGTGCGGAAGAGCTCGATTTGAATATTTTTTTTAATTGATCTAGGAGAGACATAATGATTGACTATAAATGTGACGTGTGAGTACTAGCTGCGATGAACGAGCTGTATAAAAGCAAGCTATATTATACTTATATAGTAATTCCACCTTAGGCCAAAGTCAACCTTGATTTGATGACATCAGGCACTTTCTACGGCATGCTAAGCTGCCTGTCAGGCGGGGGATTTTTAGTGCCTAGCTCGGCATCATAAAAAAGCAACAATTGGGTTGCAACGCAACATTCTCATCAGGTAGAATACGCTCAACCGCCACATGACCCCCAACGCCCACTACACCAGCATAGAAAAAGCCATCCTCTACCTCGTGGACCACTACCACGCGCAGCCCTCCCTCGAGAGTGTGGCCGCGCATGTCGGGATGAGCAAGTACCACTTTCAGCGTCTCTTTAGCGCATGGGCGGGCGTCTCTCCCAAGCAGTTTGTCGCCCATCTCACCGTCCAATCCCTCAAGGAGCAGCTCCTCAAGACCTCCAGCATCCTAGAGGCCAGTGATAGGGTAGGACTCTCCTCCCAGTCGCGAGGCTACGATCTGATGATCAAGCTAGAAGCCATGACCCCTGGCGAGTACAAAACACAGGGTCGCGGGCTAGAAATCAGCTACGGCATCGCGCAGAGCGCCTTTGGGGAGGCACTGTTGGCGAGCACGCATCGGGGGCTTTGTGCCTTTGAATTCCTCGATGATGACCTGGACAGCGTCTTGGAGCATCTCCGAGCCAGCTGGCATCACGCCCAGTTCCGCCGCGACGATGACGCCGCCGAGCAGCTCTGCCAGCGCGTATTTGCGCCTAGACCAGACGGCGAGCTGAGCCTCTTGCTCAAGGGGACTCCCTTTCAAACCAAGGTCTGGGAGGCACTGCTGCGCATCCCCTCGGGCAGGCTTGCCAGCTACAGCGACCTCGCGGCCATGATGGGGCTGGAGAGCTCGGTGCGCGCCGTCGCCTCCGCCGTCGCGAAGAACCCCCTTGGCTACATCATCCCCTGCCACCGCGTCATCCGCAGCACAGGGGTGATCCACAACTACCGCTGGCGCAGCGAGCGCAAATCTCTCCTGCTCGGCTGGGAGCTCTCCCAACAAACACAGCCCTAGAAAAAGCCCTCAAATAACATGATACCCCCTCACCCCACCGCCACCGCCACCCCCACCGCCACTCCCTCCGCCCAAGTCGTCGTTATCTTTGAGGTCAAGCCCACCGCCGCGGGCAAGGCGCGCTACCTCCAGATCGCAAGCGAGCTGCGCGATCTCATCATGCAGACACCGGGTATCGTGAGCTTTGAGCGATTCACCAGCCTCAGCAATGAGGGCAAGATGCTCAGCCTGAGCTACTGGGCAGATGAGCCAAGCGTGCAGCAGTGGCGCAATACCATGGCGCACCGCATGGCACAGCAGGCGGGCTTTGCCGAGCTCTTTGCAGAATACCGTATACGCGTCGCCCACATTGCGCGCGACTACAGCATGACCGAGCGCGGTGAAGCCCCAGCGGATTCCAATGCCTTCTTACTCGACCAAGCCTGATTACTTGACCATCCCCGATGAAGCACTACTTTCAGTATAGCGACGAGCAGCTCCGCGAGCTCAAGAAGAAGGACAAAAAGCTCGCACGCGCCATCGATCAGATAGGAAAGATCCAGCGCGAGGTGCAGCCCAACCTCTTTCACGCCCTCATCGAGAGCATCATCGGGCAGCAGATCTCCACCAAGGCTCAGAAAACCATCTGCCTGCGCCTCCGCACCCTCCTCCCCGAGCTCAGCGCCGAGGCACTCGCCCAGTGTAGCTTGGAGCAGATACAAGGGCTGGGCATGAGCTTTCGCAAGGCGCAGAACATCATCGACATCTCGCGTCTCATCGCCCAAGGAGAATTCCAGATAGAAGAGCTGCCCAACCTCGACGACGACGAGCTCTGCCAGCGACTCTGCCAGCTCAAGGGCATAGGAGTCTGGACGGCAGAGATGCTCATGATCTTCTCCATGCAGCGACCCAATATCATGAGCTATGGGGATCTGGCCATCCTGCGAGGTCTGCGCATGCTCTACAGGCATAAAAAGATCACCAAAGAGCTCTTTGCCAAGTACCAGCGACGCTATTCCCCCTACGCCTCGCTCGCCAGCCTCTACCTCTGGGCTCTGGCAGGCGGCGCAATCGAGGGACTCAGCGATCCCGCTCTACGAGCATAGCGAGCTGCTCGAGGCAAGCCCCCTCATGGATGAAGGCGGGAGAAGATTTTTGCGCTCACAGGCGGCTTTTGGGCAAAAAAAGATTGAAAAGGGAGGGCAAATTTGCTATACATAAGAAGAGCTCTCATCCTATCTTCTGCCATGCACATCAATAATCATCACGTCCAAAAAAGCAAAGGTTTCACACTCATTGAGATGCTGGTTGTCATCACCATCATGGGAATACTCATGACCATGGCGGCCTCCGTTCTCGATGATGTCGGCAAAGGGCGCACCGTTGAAGCCGCCGTCGCCGACCTCGAAGGCATGCTCCAAGAAGCCCAGGCCACCGCCATAGGCAACGACACCTCCACCCGCGTCGTCATCGTTGATGAGCCTGGTGATACCTCGCGCGACTCCAAGCACCTACGCTACGCCATCGTCATGATGCTGAGCAAAAAGGAGAAGAGCAAGGGCGAATATGATGGTACCGATGTGAGCACCGAAGGCCGCTGGCGCTCCGCGTCGAATGGCAAGAGCTTCCCCAATGGAGTCTTCTTTAGCCCCCACTACAGCAAGCCCCTTGAGTGGGCAGAGCAGGGGGATGAGGAGATGCTCGGACACGATCTCATGCGCATAGCAGGGCTCGGCGAGGTGAATGTGTACTACGTCGAGTTTGACGAGAAGGGGCGCTTTGTCGCACCGCTCGCCGACCCGCTCAACCCCACCGCCCCTCAACGCCTCGTCGTCATCAAAGGCTCGCGGACGAACTCCAAAAAATACCGCGATGGAGTCGCCCCCACCGAGCTCGACAGCAAGGGTCGCCCCCTAGGCGCAAAAGGTGTCGTCCTCTGGCCCTCCGGTGACACCAGCCGCCTACGCACCCTCGAGCAGATTCAAAAAGAAAAGCGCACCCAAAAAAATCGCCGCGCCGCCCGCAACAAGAAAGACGACTAGGACGAATTCTAAGCCGCACACCGCCACGCCACGCCACGCCACGCCACACCGCCTCCGCCCTCCTCCGCCCTCCTCCGCCCTCCCGGGGGGGGGGGGGGGGGGGGGGGGGGGGGGGGGGGGGGGGGGGGGGGGGGG
>CAYJOV010000061.1:0-13301 GCA_964371905.1 uncultured Akkermansia sp.
ACCGAGAGTAGCCCTGGGGCGACGGAGGGGCGCAGCATGCAGTGATCCTCACTGATGGGCAGCGCGACGCGTATCTTGTCGCCCTCTTGGAGGGGGCGGAAGGGGAAGGCGTAGTTAATATTCGCGATAGTGGGGTCGATGCTGTCCTCCGCGATGAGCTTGAAGGTCTGCGCCTCCCAGAAGCCAGCACCCGCCAGCTTGCGCGTGATCTCGCTGCGGAAGTCATGCGTGCGGTCGTGGCTGCTCTCCTCCACATAGACAGAGCTGTAGACGGAGGGGATATTGTCCAGCCCGTAGACGCGGATGATCTCCTCCAGCAGATCGCAGCTGCGCTTCAGATCGAGACGCCATGGGGGGCAATCCCAATTCCCCTTCTGGTCGATGTCCTTGAGCCCGAGGCGGCGCAGGATGGCGGCGGCCTCGAGGTGCGGGACAGAGCCCTGCGTCATGCGGTCGAGCTCAGCCCAGTCGAGATGCACCTGATCGAGCGCGTAGTAGAGCTTCGCATCGCCGCCCTGCTCCAGCACGGTGGCTTGTGGAGCCTTGGATTCATCGACGAGGCAGGGAGCAGCACCACCGATGAGGAGGGGCTCGGCCGTACCGCCAGCGATTTCAAGGATAAGCTCTGTCGCACGCGCGGCAGCGCGCAGCACATTCCAAGGGGAAGTACCGCGCTCAAATCGATAGGAAGAGTCCGAGCTCAGTGCATGGCGGCGCGAGGTGTAGCGTATATTGCTACGCTCAAACCATGCCGCTTCAAGAATAATGTCCGTCGTCGCCTCGGTGACACCCGAATCAAGCCCACCCATGACACCGCCGAGCGCGAGAGCCGCGCCTGAGGCATCCGAGATCAGCAGCTCACCGTCATTGAGCGTGTACTGCTCATCCATGAGACTCGTGAAGACCTCACCTGCGGCCGCGCGGCGTATATCCAAGCCACCCGTCACCTTTGCCGCGTCAAAGGCATGGAGCGGATGCCCCAGCTCAAAGAGAACGTAGTTGGTGATATCGACAATATTATTAATAGGACGCAGACCAATGGCCGTCAGACGCTCCGCGAGCCACGCAGGCGAGGGAGCGATCGTGACACCCGAGATGCGTGTCGCCGTGTAGAGCGGGCAGAGCTCGGGGGCAGAGAGCTTGATCTCCTCCTCCTTCGCCGCGCGAGTGGCGCACTGAGCCGTGGGCTTCTCCGCAGGATCGCAGCCCAGCTCGCAGGAGCTGATCGCGGCGAGCTCGCGCGCCATACCCCAGTGGCTGAGCAGGTCGGGGCGATTCGGCGTGATCTCAATCTCAAAGAGCGTGTCGCTCTCGACAAAGCTGCGCACGGGAGTCCCCGTGGCATAATCATTCTCCAGCACCCAGAGACCATCGACCGCATCGGGCAGCCCCAGCTCGGAGGCCGAGCAGAGCATCCCATTGCTCGCCACGCCGCGCAGCTTGCCTTCCTTGATGGCAAAGCCACCGGGCAGCACCGCACCGGGCAGGGCGCAGGGGACGAGGTCGCCTAGGCTGTAGTTACTAGCGCCGCAGACGATTTGGCGCAGACTGCCTTCGCCAGCATCGACTTGGCAGACATTGAGGTGATCACTGCCTTCGACAGGGGTCTTCTCGACGACGCGAGCCACCACGACGCTATCGTCGCTGATGCCGCGCTCGGTGATACCCTCGACCTCGATACCGGCGAAGGTGAGCATGTCAGAGATCTGCTGATTGTCGAGGTGATCGAGCTTGAGGTACTGGGAGAGCCAGTTGAGGGAGATATTCATGAAAAAATGGCGGGTTGTGTGTGGAGGTGAAAGGATACTCGGCTCTTATTGGAACTGGGCGAGGAAGCGGACATCATTCTCAATGAGCAGGCGTATATCACGTATACCCCAGCGAATCATCGCCAGACGCTCAAGACCGAGGCCGAAGGCAAAGCCCGTCATCCCCTTGTAGGTATCCTTGCCCGTCTGCGCATCAATATTCTCAAAGACCGCAGGATTGACCATACCGCAACCCGCAATCTCGATCCAGCGTGGAGCCTGACCCGCCGCTTGCAGCAGCACGTCTATCTCAAAGCTAGGCTCGGTGAAGGGGAAGAAATGCGGGCGAAAGCGCACCGCCGTCTCACTGCCAAAGAGCGCCTTGAGGAAGTACTCTAGCGTGCCCTTGAGCTCGCCAATGCTGACATCCTTATTCACGTAGAGACCCTCGATCTGATTGAAGGCAGAGAGATGCGTGGCATCAATCGCATCGCGACGGAAGGCCGAGCCTGGGCAGATAATGCGCACAGGGGGAGCCTGCTTTTCCATCACACGCGCCTGCACCGTACTCGTCTGCGTGCGCAGCAGCTTGCCACTATCAAAATAGAAAGTATCCTTCTCATTACGCGCGGGGTGATCCTCGGGCGTATTGAGCGCGTCAAAGCAGTGCCACTCATCCTCGATCTCAGGACCATCCGCGAGGCTAAAGCCCATGCGGCGCAGGATACGCACCGCCTCCTCACGCACCTGCGTGATCGGGTGCACACCACCCTCGTGGATACTCGCACCGGGCAGCGTGATGTCAATGCCCGCGACAGCGGCGGCATCGAGATCGGCTTGGATCAGCTCGCGGCGTGTGTCGAGAGCAGCGGTGATGGCAGCGCGCGCCTCATTGAGCAGAGCGCCGATGGCAGGCTTCTCCTCCTTGGGCACACTGCGCATGCCCTGTTGAGCCTGTGTGAGGCTGCCTTTTTTCCCAAGAATACCCACGCGGGCTTCTTCCAAGCTCTTCATGTCCGACAGCGTGGCAATCAGGGTAAGTGCCTCGGACTGGATGCTAGCAATCTGCTCTTTCATACTGGGAGCAAATATAACTCTTTATCCAAAAAAGTCAAGCTTTGATGAGCAACGCAGCCCCCCAATGCGATTTAGAGCTTGTCAGGCACCGCCCTTTGAGCTAATCTTGATGGATCTACAATCGCCATGAAGACAGAAACATCCAAGCGCATGCGGTGGCTCTACCGCGTCCCCATCCTCGTGGGCGTAGCCCTAGGCAGCATCTCTATCTACCCCTTCGAGAGCCTGAGGGTCGAACATTCTAAGGAATATCGCCTCTTCACCCAAGCGAAGGCCGCCTACGATGCCTATGAAAAAGAGCATGGAGAGCAGCCGAAAGATCTCTCCTTCTTGCCCGCGGATATGCGCCAGCGGGTGAACGAAGAAGGCTATCCCTTGGAATACGATGAGAGGCTAGGATTGATCTGCTTGATACGCTCGCCCCTAGGCACGACTCCCAGTCTCAAAAACTATTATTTCCCCCCCATAGGACCCGCAGTCATGACGGTGGGCAAGATCACAGCTCCTTCACCCTAGCGAGCAAACAGAAATACGCCATCAAAAGTCTTATTTCTAAATGGAATCCCCTTTTCTAAAGTAGAGTTGGCTGTGGGGCTAGCGGTTGAGTAAGGTTTTCGATAGAAGTTTCATCGAGCCATTCCCAAAGATTCAATTTTACAAGTAGATTCACTCGAAATTCGGATCTAGCATCGTTTTGATAGGCGTTTGCCAATCATGAGCTATGCCCTTCTCATGCGAGGTGCTCTCCTGCTGACGCCTCTTCCATCCTGTGTGTAGGATGACTATCGTATCGTCCCCTCTGTCACCGTGAAGAGAGCCTGAGTATCGGACATTCTGTGGAGGGGAGGGGGCTGAGTCTTCCTTTGTTCTTCCCCTGTGTTATTGGTCACTAGATTTGCGGCCTTCGTCACTTGACGCTAGGCTGGGCACATATTTCCGCTATACTGCCCACATGCCCCGCACTGCGGGAACAACTCCTCAACACTATTTGAATATCATGAAAAACATACTCAGCCTTACCCTTGTCGCCTGCATGCTTTCCGCCTCCAGCTTTGCCGCTGTCGTCGTCCGTACAGCTACACCTCATCGAGTGGTCGTCACGCACCCTGCGCCCGTCGTCGTGAAAACACCCGTGGTGGTCGCCCCCGTATCTGTTGCACCCGCAGCCGTGGTAGCGAGGCCCGCTGTGCCTGCGGCGCGTCGTACAGCGCGTCGTACTGCACGCCGCGTCTCCCATCGCCACTAAGTGTGGCTCAACAAATGTTTTAAAAGAGCGAGCATGCGTGTTGTCACGCATGCTCGCTCTTGATGACTCCCAAACTCCCATAAATGATACTCTTTGCGAAGCGCAAAGGGAGTCTGAGCTGATAGAGCTCATGCGCTTTTTTTGGGGGGGGATTATCTCGATTCTGTTGTCAAAAAAAGGGGGGGAGTACAACCCTATCTAAAACAAAGAAAATCCTCCCTCCCCAGTCTCTCGGGATTTCTCCTTGCAAATGAATCGAGCTGCACGCAAGCTCTCAATTAGACTTGCAAAAATAGCGTTGTCGTGTATTATCATTGCAGAAATGATTGCTTGTCGTGGAAAATGGGCAGTCGAGGGCTGTTTGTATCATAACTTCATCATGCCAACCAACTTCTAACTAATAAAGTACTTCATGAATGCGAGTAAGGTATATAAAGTTGTCTATACGTGTATTACAGGCGGCTATGACGATTTGATACAACATCATCATATAAATGACGACTGGGATTACGTCTGCTTTACGGACAATGCCGACTTGCTAGCTCAAAAGCGTATCGGGCAGTGGGATATTTCGCCTTTGCAATACGCAGAATTAGATAATATAAGAAACGCTCGTTGGCATAAGACGCACCCTCATCTGCTATTTCCTGATCATGTTTATAGCATTTGGATTGATGCTAACTTTGACGTGCGCAGTGATCTGCTATTTCGCCAAGTTTCAAAATGTATAGCCGAAGATGTTTCCCTATCTATAGCACCACATAGGGAGCGACAGTGTGTGTATGATGAGATAAGAGCAGTGCGCCAACGGCGAAGAGATAATGATGAAATAATCAGAAAGCATAAAGAGCTTCTGATGAGTGAGGGTATGCCCGAAGGCTATGGTTTGTGGGAGACTAGTATCCTATTCAGAAAGCACCATGATTCTACCGTTGCTGCGATGATGAATGAATGGTTTGGGCTCATCAAAGCGTATTCTCGGAGGGATCAGCTGTCGCTTAGTTATGTCTTGTGGAAGCATAACTATACAATGAGAAATTTATCACCTAAAAATGAAATAAGAGGCAATAATAAGCATTTTATCTTGCACTATGGTGCTGCTCATACCGGTTTTGAGCCCCTCAAGAGCCTATCGCTGGTCATAAGCGTGTGCCAGAATTCATTGGCTGATGTCCAATGTTGCTTGAAGAGTATCAAGGACTCGCATCTGTCAGATGCTGTGGATATCATCATCATCGTCGATGATGATTCAACGCAAGAGACAGCTGAGCTCCTCCTCAAGAATGTAGAGAATCAAGCGCAGGATCGAGTATTCAGAAATGAACAAAAATTAGGCTACATCAAATCTTGCAACAAAGGGATCGCTGAAGCAAAAGGCGATATAGTGATCTTGCTGAGTCCAGATACGATGATTCCGCAAGACTTCGAAGAGCGAGTTCTCGCCTGCTTCAACGCTGATCTCAGGGTGGGTCTAGCTAGCCCCCTTGCCTCCGAGAGTGATCTGTGGCACTTGCCTCCAAGGCAGGGCGAGAGTTTTGAAGAGATGGATAATCGTGTTCGTGAAAGGCTGAAGTCATATTACCCCACTATTGTCTGCCCAGAAGGATTTTGCTTTTGCATACGAAGGGATCTTATTGAGGAGATAGGAGCACTGGAGGAGATTTATGATAAGCGCGACTGCGCGGGTGTTGATTTTTCATTGCATGCTCTTAGTAAGGGGTGGAGGAGTGTTTTGATCGGTGATTTATATCTTTCTCATAAGGGGGATGCGCATGCCGATTCTTCTGAGGGTGCTCTGTGTTTAGATCATGAAAGTACTCTATGGTCGCGCTGGCGCGATCTGTATGACAAGCAGATGAACATGGTTCGAATGCCTTTGGTGAAAGAAAAAATTCTATCCAAGCTTTATATCGATCCTAGAAATGCTCCTGCGGTAGAAGCTGTCAGAAAGGAAAGAATTTTAGGAGGACTCTGCAAAAAGAGATCGTCCTCACTGGGCAAAAGGGAAATTTTCTTTTGCGGCATCAAAGTGTGGACTTATAGAAAAAAGTGGATTCAACAATCGGATGTGAAACTCCTCGTACATATACATCTTTATTATCATGATCAGTTGGACTATTTTTTAGAAAAATTGCGCAATATAACAATCCCATTCGATTTATATGTTACATTAGTCGATAGCAGTGATCTTGTGCAAGAAAAGCTGCTGGCAGAGCATCCCCGCGCTCGCATCATAAAGGTCGAGGATAGGGGCTATGATGTTTATCCTTTCTTACAAGTATTGAAAAATAGTAATCTGAAAGACTATGACTATGTCTTAAAACTTCATACGAAGAGCCATCGTTCTGAGAAGGCGTCAATCAATAGCATCCCCTATGAAGCGTATGACTGGAGAGATGATCTGATTGATCCTCTTATCGGGAGTAAGTTCCAGTTTAATCGTAATATTTCACGACTGGCAAAAAATTCACAAATAGGCTTGATGGCATCGCAGAATCTTTTGCTCCGTCACGAATGCAGCTCTCAAGTACCCCAGACGAGACGCCTAGCCGAGCAGCTCGGGTATCAATATTGCGTGAATGCATTTGTCGCGGGAAGAATGTTTATCATCAAGGCAAATATATTACACGATATAGTCAACTACCCCTATACAAGTGAGAGCTATCACGCTGACAATGAAGCTTCATCCAGCGGAAGCCTAGCGCGCTCAATGGAGACCTTTTTTGGGATACTTGTAACAGAAAATTTTTTAAGAATCAAGGGAGTCCACAGTTGGAAAACTCTCTATAAATCTCTCATCTATCAATTAAATTGGCGTAACATGATCTATCGTAAGGAAAAAAGCCCCAATGGTCGCAGAAGAGTTTATCTATTAGGAGTGAAAATCTTAAGCTATAAACCCAAAACATCTGTGAGGAGTCAAATCCGAGGGCTCGCGGAAAAAACAGCTTCCATGAGTCATCAACTGCAAGATTTGAAGCAAGCTATGGCAGCTCAACGCGAGCAAGCCGCTCATATGCATAATAGAGTATTAAAAGATATTCAAGCAGAATGCAGTAAAGTCGTAAAAAGTATCCCTCCCCCAGAGAAGAAAAAGGATTCTCCCCTTTGCCATGAGTTCATTTTTTATTGGGATCAGGTCTGGAAGGAATACTTGCAGGATAAGGATAGCGCTTTACTCGCCGCTCAGCTCAAGGAGGGAACGGATCACTATTCGCACGAGTATGTGGATACCTTTTTAAGACTCATTGATTTGTTGGATTATAAAAAGCATATTTATCTCGCTGATGGTTTTGGCTGGACTACAAAAGATGCAGAATGCACCAAGCGAGCCCAAGATTATATGATCAATCACAAGGTGACACTCAAGCAAGCCTTTATGCAGGCGAATCAATATGGTCTCATTGATATTTATGACACCATCTTTGATAAAGTCAATGGTAGAGATATCATTGACGGTGGAGCCTATGACGGAAATACGGCTTTGCTCTTTCATCAGATGTTCCCCCAAAGTAAGATCTACTCGTTTGAGCCTCTCGAAAGTACCTACAGATCATTAGAGTCCTGCGTCAAAAAGCACGGTTTAGAAGCAGCCGTTACCTGCCTACAAGCTGGGCTAGGAAATGAAGAGGGTACATTCAATTTGCATATCCGAAATGAAGGAGACGCGGGTGCTACAGTGACGACACATCGACCAGATAATACCACGATCAAAGAAATCAAGATAATGACCTTGGATACAGTCGATGCGCGCCTTAATCTCAATGTTGGTCTGATCAAGCTTGATGTCGAAGGATTTGAGAAAAATGTCCTCGAGGGCTCTCGGCATGTCATTGAGCGTGATAAACCCGTCATTGCCGCAGCACTTTATCATAATCCAGTCGACTTCTTTGAGATAAAAGGCTACCTCCAGTCCATACACCCTGATTATCAATTTATGATCAGACGCTCAGAGAATGCTATTCCCTTGGGGGATATTATCTTGATCGCGTACTAGTTCGCCAATGAAGAGGCCTCGCCTCCAGCTGAGCACGGCTGGGGCGAGGCTTTGCTCTTTCTTGAGTGGAGCTTTCTACTCCGACAAGATGCGTCGAGTCCACTCACAAACACGAGCTCGATTGCAGGCACCAAAGCCCCCCCCCTCTCGCTCCCCTAGAGCTATTCTCTAGGGGATCTGTGTGTAGCTGCACTTAGGCGTAGTCATTCATGACGGGCTGCATGCCCATCTCGCGGAGTCGCGCGTAGATCTGCTGCACACTGCGTGCATCAGCGATCTCGAATTGCTCATCGCCCTGCTGCTCGCTGGTCTGCTCTTGCTGATGCTCACCTACGCCCGTATGCACGCCCGCCGAGATCTTGGTCGCGGCTATGCGCACGATGTGATCGCGGAACTCGGCGCGCTCGCGTGAGGAGATCGTGATATGCGCGTAGGGGAGAAAGAGACGGTAGGCGCAAATGATCTGCATGAGCTGACGCTCACCCACGCCCTGTGATTGCAGTGTCTCATCATGGGTCGTCGGGCGCAGTCGCGGGCAGGAGAGCGAGAGCTCCGCATGCGGGTAGCGACGCTGGATGAGATGCGCGTGTAGACCTGTCGCCACCGCATCGCTGTAGTAGTCATGCAGCCCGAGGAGGGCGGCAAAGGCGACGCCTCGTACGCCGCCGCGCAGGGCTCGCTCCTGCGAGTGAAAGCGGTAGGGGAAGACGCGCTTGTGCCCCGCGAGGTGGTACTGCTCATAGGTCTCGGGGTCGTAGGTCTCTTGGAAGACGGTCACGTAGTCCGCCCCGCAGGCATGCAGGTACTTGTAGTCCTCCGTGTTGACGGGGTAGACCTCCAGCCCCACATTGCGGAAGTAGCGTCGCGCGAGCTTCACCGCCTCGCCTATGTAGGCGACGTCCGATTTGTGGTGACTCTCGCCGGTGAGCAGCAGCAGCTCCTCGACGCCTGAGTTGGCGATGGCTTGGAGCTCTGCGATGATCTCGGTCTCGGAGAGGCAGGCGCGGCGTATTTTATTCTTGCAGTTGAATCCGCAGTAGGAGCACCAGTTCTCACAGTAGTTGGATATATAGAGGGGGGTAAAGATAGAGACATTGCCCCCAAAGAAGCGCTCGCGTAGCTCCTTGGCGCGCTGCGCGATCTGCTCGAGCAGGGGCAGAGCCGTCGGGCTGAGTAGGGCTGCAAAGTCCTCTACCGTCAGCCACTCGCGCTCCAGCGCGCGCTGCACGTCCTCGGGGCTGTACTCGCGCGCCACGAGGCGGCGTGTCTCGGCGAGCACGGTGTCCATCATGTCATGGGGTAGCACCTCCATCTTGGGCCAGTAGCTCATGTGGTCGCGACGGCGGCGCGGGGATTGTTCGTTCATCGTCATCTGGGGGAAGATCTAATGGGGGAGGTCAATTACTAATCAGCGAGGAAACCCGTGAGGGGAGAGGAGGCCTCAGCCCCGCGCTCAATGACGCGTCCGAGGCGTGCGAGGTAGGCAGCGCGCCCCGCCTCGATGGCGAGTCGAAAGGCTCCCGCCATGCCCGCCACGTCTCCCGCTGTCGCAATAGCGGTATTGACCATCACGGCACTGACCCCCATCTCCATGGCCTCACAGGCCTGAGAGGGGCGCCCCAAGCCCGCATCGACGATGATGGGTAGCTCGATCTCATCGAGCAATATCTGGATAAAGTCGCGCGTCACCAGTCCCTTATTCGACCCGATGGGGGCGCCCAGTGGCATAATGGCAGCCGCGCCCGCGTCCACGAGGGCGCGGGCTACATTGAGATCGGGGTACATGTAGGGCAGGACGGTAAAGCCGTCCTCGACAAGCAATTCTGTCGCGCGTATGGTTTGCTCATTATGGGGGAGCAGGTACTTGCTATCTTGGATCACCTCCACCTTGATCATCTCGCCGCAACCCAGCTCGCGTGCGAGACGTGCCATGCGCAGAGCCTCCTGCGCGTCGCGCGCGCCCGAGGTATTGGGGAGTAGCGTCATCTGCTCGGGGATGTAGCTGAGTATGCTCTCCGTCTCTTGAGCATGAGCTCGTCGCAGCGCGAGAGTGATCATCTCGACTCCACCCTGCTCGATCGCCGCGCGAATCAGCTCCATACTATACTTCCCCGAACCGAGGATAAACCGCGAATGAAACACTTTATTGCCTAATTGGAAAGAATCGCTCATGTGCCCTTATTCTATAGAATAAGATGCGATAAGGGAATGAAAAAAACTCGCTCGCGCCCGCGCGCCCTCATATTTCTCCCAGCGTCTGGCAAGTTCGGATTGACGAAAGTTGCCTGCTAGCCTATACTATAGGGAAACAAATGATCACAATATAATGAAGCTAGCACTAGACGCAATGGGCGGGGACAATGCCCCGCAAATCAACATCGATGGAGCAAAACGTGCGCTAGCAGCTCTCCCTGATATAGAAACAATCTTTCTCGTAGGCGATCAAGACATCCTCCAGCAGCACTGCCGCGAGGCGGGCATCGCTGACAATCCGCGACTCGAGATCGTCCATGCCCCCGAGGTAGTGACCATGGAGGAGAGTGGACTACTCGCTCTACGTCAAAAGAAACGCTCCTCGATGAGCATCTCCGTCGATCTGGTCAAGGAAGGCAAGGCTGACGCCGTGCTCAGTGCGGGCAATACAGGAGCCGCCGTCGCCGCCAGCACGATCAAGCTACGCCTGCTGCCGGGCATTGAGCGCGCGGGCATCGTCTCCCCCATCCCGAGCAACAAGGGCTACACGCTCGTCACCGACACAGGGGCGAACCCCGAGGCGAAGCCCACCCACCTCATCGGCTACGCCGTCATGGGGGCTATGATGTCGCGCTACATCTACAAGCAGGGCAAGCCCCGCGTCGCCGTGATGAGCAATGGGACAGAGGATGGCAAGGGCAATGAATTTTCCAAAGAGACCTGCAAGCTGCTGGGCAAGCTCGCCGATGAGGGCAAGCTGCCCTTCGACTTTGTGGGCAACTGCGAGGGCCACGACCTCTTTACTGGCACGATTGATGTCATCCTCACCGAGGGCTTTACAGGCAATATCCTGCTCAAGTGCGTCGAGGCGACCGCCAAGACATTCTCCGCGTGGCTCAAGGAGAGCATCAAGAAGAGCCTCATCGCCATGGCGGGTGCTATCCTGATGAGATCCGTCTTTGCCCACATGAAAAATAGACTCAATGCCGATGCCATAGGTGGTAGCCCGCTCATGGGGGTCAATGGTGTCTCCATCATCGCGCATGGATCCGCCAACGGCACAGCTATATTCAACGCCATACGCATGGCTGAGGAAATGTGCAAGCACAGTGTCAATGAGCGCATCATCAAGGCCATGGAGACCATCAACAGCGAGAAGAGCACCGAGGAGTCTTAACGCCCGATCATGACCATCTTCTTATAAAAAATCCCTCCCTGCGGCTCACATGCCACGGGGAGGGATTTTTCTATGAACAGCTTATTGGGAGTAGCCTTAGCGCGAGGGCTTCTGAGGAGCGGGCACGACGATGGACTCCATCTTCACACCAGCACGAGTGGGGTCTTTGAAGACGAGCGTGACTTGTCCCTGCTTGGTGGAGAGGACGAAGCGCGAGGCGCGGAGACGCACAGGCGGCTTGCCACTCTGGAGGGTTGCCGAGAGCATAAAGGCGCGCACCGAGCCATCGGCACCCTTGAGGCTAAAAATATTGTCAGGAGTGACGCTGCGACCACCTTGGCGATTGGGCGCGATCTTGGTATCCTTGCGATCGCTGAAGTCGGACTTGGTCGCGATGGTCACAGTGAGGGGGTAGCCCGAGAGGTTGACGATATGCTGGCCAGTAGAGGGTACGACACTCTCATTGAGCACCATAGCGCGCGCCTTTACCTTGCCATTCTTATCTTTGTAGGGGAGGACGAGGCATACGGGGCGCGAGCCTACGCCTGACGGGACCTCAATACTGACGAGGGGGGGAGCTACGGCGGCATCGGGGGTCGCGGGAGTGGGATCACTATCCCAGATCTCGATCTTGCCGCCACGCACGCGTACACGGTCGCTGACATTGCGTCCTGAGAGGCGTATTTTTTTGAAGCTCTTACCATCGCGATAGTAGAGTTCATTGCTCTTGAGGCGCGCTCCCATGCCTGAGCTCACGACAAAGCCCATGCCATTGGTCGCTTTTTTCTCACTGCTCTGCTCACTGTCACTACCCTGAGCCCAGAGCGGAGAGGCCAATGTCGCGGTGGCGACCATCCATGCTAAAAAGATCTTTTTCATACGATACGAGTTGAAACTAGCTCAGTTTAACAAGTGCAAGCTGGCTTGGCAAGAAGAAAAGTCGCCCACTGTTATACCCCGCAGTTATACCTCTGTATCCTGTCTGCAAGCTGCATGATAGCTTATTTTCGAGTTGACCTTGTGGACTGCGCAGGATACTATAAGGCTTCCATGACAGTATTTGAAGCCATCATCCTAGGAATCGTAGAAGGTATCACGGAATACCTCCCTGTCAGCTCGACAGGCCATCTCATCGTCACGCAGTATCTCCTCGGAATGAAGAGCTCTGTCGCCCTCGATGCCTTCTCGGTCAGTATCCAAGGCGGGGCTATCCTCGCGGTGCTCGGCGTCTATTTTGCCCGTATCAAGCAGATGTGCGCGGGGCTGGTGGGGCGCGATACGCAGGGACGACGCATGCTCATCAATGTGATCTTGGGCTTCATCCCCTCCGCGGTTATCGGTCTGATCCTCTATGATTTTATCAAGGGACATCTCTTCAATGCGACTACAGTCGCCTACGCGTGGCTCATCGGCGGTATCGCCATTCTCCTCTTCACGCGCTGGAGGCATAAGAAGCTCCAGAAGCATGCCCAAGCGCAGAGTGAGCTAGGACTATCGGAGTCCGAGCAGGGCAAGTCGCTCGAAGAGCTCACGTGGAAGCAGGCTCTCGCGGTGGGCTTCATGCAGTGCCTTGCGATGTGCCCTGGGGTGAGTCGCAGCTTCTCCACCATGCTGGGCGGTATGCTCGTGGGGCTGAGCCTCACGGCGGCGGTGGAGTTTAGCTTCCTGCTGGGGCTGGTGACTCTCTCGGCGGCAACAGTGCTCGATGCGTGGCAGCATGGCGAGGCTATGGTGCGCGAGCTGGGCTGGACGGCTATCTTGGTCGGCGCGGGCGTGGCATGGCTCAGCGCGCTCGTCGCGGTACGCTGGCTGCTCTCCTACCTGCAAAAGCATAGTCTCAATATCTTTGGCTGGTACCGCATC
>CAYJOV010000062.1:0-12878 GCA_964371905.1 uncultured Akkermansia sp.
TCTCTCAACCCAATCAAGATACACACAGCCGCCCTCGTTGCGTTATTCGCCTTTTTATTACTCTGGCATGAGTTAATGCAACAAATTGCAGGATCCACATCAATGAGTATATCAGAATATCAAAGCTTCTTTTTGTTGGGTGAAAAATACTATTTTTCATTCAACAAAAGGAAGTACATGCTCCTAAGCAATTCCCAGAGAAGCAGTCAAGGAGTAATTTGTATAAGTACCCGAAGGGGCAGGCGCGCAGCGACTGTTATGCCAAATTACGACTTGGCTGCTTCTCTGGGAATTGCTACGCAGACCGTTGTTCCTCCTATTATCTATTGCCAAAGTAATAAACAGTTAAGGGAGCTTCTCGTCATTCTAAATAAGAAAATTCATAAAATTGCTTCACGAGGCAGCTTTTGAGATGATTTTACCTCGCGAGAAGCTCCCTTAAAATACACCCGCACTATTTGCGAATGAGCATTACAAAGAAAGTCAGAGCTTCTTGAGGCGTATATGGCGAAACTTCACCTCCGAGCCGTGCCCCATGAATCCGATGAAGCCCTTCTTATTGAAAAGCCCTGGGTGCGGCTTGCCATCGAGCGTCTTGCTCCCCCCCTGCGTCGCCTCGTCTAGATCGACATCTGTAATCACCGTGCCGTTGAGCGTGAGCTTGATACGATTCCCATCAGCGATCACTTCCTGCGTATTCCACTCACCTGCAGGCTTGAGAAAGCCGCGCTTGGGCACAGATACTCCGTAAATCGCGCCGTGGTACTGGTAGGGGGCGAGACTCGCGTGTTGCTCGGCGCTGTCGTCGAGGATTTGCAGCTCCATGCCGTGGTAGGCTGCATCCACGTGGAGAGGCGTGCGCAAGGCGAGACCATTGTTCGCCCCTGCGCTGAGCATAAAGTCGAAGCGTAGAATAAAATTGTCATATTCCTCAGTCGTGTACAGATTCCCCCCCGAGCCTGCGCTGGGGGTCATCACGATGCAGCCATCCTTGACGCTGTAGTCGCGTGTGTTGCCCTGCCAACCGCGCAGGCTGTGCCCGTCAAAGAGGGAGACAAAGCCCTCTTCGTTGGCTTGAGTGTTAGGTAGCTCGCGGATGAAGATATTCTTGTACTCGACCTTGCAGCCGTGGGCTTGGAGCTCGATTTGCTCGCGGACGGGCAAGGGTCGGCTGCGGTCCCAGTAATTCTCTAGCGGGATACTGTCCACGACGCACGCGCCGTTGAGGTGGACGGTGACGCGGTTGCCCACCATGCGGATGTAGAAGTGATTCCACTCGCCGAGCGGCTTGTCCATGACCTTGCTGGGGGTGGAGGGGTGCTTTTGGTTGTTGTAGAGACCTCCTGAGCCGACTTGGGCGCCTACGTCGGTGCGAGCCGTGTTCCAGATCTGGACTTGAGGATTGCCGCGTAGGTAGATGCCTGCATCGGCCTCGGGGGTCTTCTCCAGTCGCCAGTCGATGTGCATCTCAAAGTCGCCGTACTGCTTCTCCGTGCAGATGTTGTCCCCGTGCCCGCTAAAGCAGAGCATGCCGTCGCGTACCTGCCAGCTGGCGCGCATGCGGGCATCGGCCTTGGCTTGGGCGGCGCGGAGCTGCTCGGGGGTCATGGCTCGGCGGCTCTGGGGGGTGCCGACGAGTCCTTTCCAGCCTGTGAGGTCTTTGCCGTTGAAGAGGGGGGTGAAGCCTGCGGGGGGCTGTGCCGTGTAGGCAGGAAGAGAGCAGAGGAGCAGGAGAGCGGTGAGCAGGGGAAGGCGAGGCATGGCAGAGAAGGGGAAAATGGCTATCAGTAGAATGGCTTGTGGCGCGGGGGCATGGGGCGGCTTTTGGAAGTGAATAATTTTTCGGGCTCAGCAAAGAAGCGATCGTATTCGGGCTTCATCTCGGCTTCGAGCTCGGGGAGCTCTTGGAGGGCGCGGAGGTAGAGACCGTAGGCGAGCTTGATGTCATCGATGCTCGTTGCATGGTAGTAGAGGTAGTCGGCTCGCATGGTGTAGAGTCGTGCTGCGGCTTCAGGTTCCCAGTCTCCTCGGGCGAGGAGGTCGAGGAGTATTGTTTGGCGGGCAGCGTGGTCAGAGCCCACGACACTAGACTTGCTTTGAATGTCGCGTATTTGTTGTCGAGCGCGGTCTTGTCGGGCTTGCTCGGCGAGGATGCCCGTTTCGTCTTTTGGGGTGAGCTTGACGATGCGTTGGAAGAGCTCGTGGTTGCTGCTGCGGAATTGTCGATCGACGCCTGTGTAGGCCTTGTAGAGAAGCTTGGCTTGCGCGATTCCACTGTGCTGGGAGGCGGCTTGGAGCGTGCTTGTCATGCCCTGCGCGGCGGCGAGACATTCGTCGAGTACGGCGATGACGTCGTTGCCCGCTTTGTAGCCGATGAAGCCGCCTGCGACATAGCCCTCGGGGGTGAGGAGGAGGATGGTGGGGTAGCCGTGGATGCGGTAGTGCTTCGCGAGAGCTTGGTTGCTTGCTTTGAGCTTGGCTGGGATGCGTGGAGCGTGGGGGAGGTCAATCTCGACGAGAACAAGCTTGTTTTCTCGGGCGTATTGGGTGAAGGCGGGGGTATGGAGGACGTCTTTTTGGAGCTCAATGCAGGCGCCGCACCAGTCCGAGCCGGTGAAGTCAACGAGGACGTAGCCTTGGAGGGCTGCGGCTTGTTGGAGGGCAGCGGGGAGGTCGGTATGCCAATGCTCAGCGGCGTGGGCAGGAGCGATGAGCGCGGGGAGGGGGATGAAGGCAGCTAAGTGAGAGAAGCGACGCATGGCTTGGTGCTTGGGGTGGGCTGCCCCGTCGTGGTCGGGGCAGCGGGTGTGTGTGGAGGGGATACCTACAGTTTTTGCTCGCTGCTGCGCGGGGCGAGGGTCTCGAGCTCGCGGGGGTCGCGCTCATCGAGCTTCTTGCCCCAGAGGTAGTGGCGTGTCTGACTGATGAGCAGACCGCTCAGTGCTATCATGCACACGACATTCGGCAAGGCCATGAGTCCATTGGTGAGATCGGCAAAGTTCCACACAAAGCTGCTCTTGGGGATGATGCAGCCGAGGAAGACGACGACCACCCAGAGGCAGCGATACGGCGTGATGAGTCGCTGTCCTCCGAGGTATTGCAGGGAGCGCTCCCCATAGTAGGACCAGCCAAGCAGGGTCGAGATGACAAAGCTAGCCAAGCTGACAGTGAGCAGTATAGAGCCGATCGCCCCGAGTGTGCCAAAGGCCTCAAAGGTGATGGCGGTGTTGCTGAGGCTTCCCAGCTCGGGGAATTTGAGCTGCGTGGTGACGAGGGCGAGGCCGGTGAGCGTGCAGATGACGACGGTGTCCCAGAAGGGACCTGTCGAGGATATGAGGGCTTGATTCACCGCATTGGTCGAGCGCGCAGGCGCGGAGACGATGGGCGTTGAGCCCATGCCCGCCTCATTGGAGAAGAGCCCACGCTGTACCCCCGTCTGCATGGCGATCATGATGCTACTGCCGATAAAGCCCCCAAAGGCGGCCTGCGGTAGGAAGGCACTCTTGACGATGAGGCAGAGGGCGGGCCAGATGGCGTCCATGTGGGCGACGAGTAGCAGCAGGCAGCCGCTGATGTAGATGAGCGACATGACGGGGACGAAGGCGCTGCACACGCGTGCTATGCTTTTGATGCCGCCGATGAGGGTGACGGCGACGAGGAGCGTGAGGATGCTACCTGTGAGCCATGTAGGGACTTGCAAGGGGGAGTTGTGCAGCACTTGGGCGACGGCGTTGCCCTGGGTGATGTTGCCTATCCCAAAGGCGGCTATCGTGGTGAGGATGGCAAAGAGCTGGGCGGTGCGCTTCATCCCAAGCCCACGCTCCAGTGCGTACATGGGACCGCCGACGATTTGCCCTTTCTCGTCCTTCACGCGGTAGTAGTAGGAGATGAGGCTTTCTGCATAGCGTGTCGCCATGCCGAGCACGCCCATGACCCAGCACCAAAAGATGGCACCAGGACCACCCGCGAGTAGTGCTGTGGCGACCCCGATGATGTTTCCCGTACCGACGTGGGCAGCGAGGGATACCATGAGTGAGGAGAAGGGGGAGATGTGGCCTTCGCTCTTGTCATTCTGTTTGCTGCTAAAATAGCGACGCAGCGCGAGGATGAGATAGCGCTGGGGGAAGCGCAGGATGACGGTGAGGTAGAGGTGCGTCCCCATGAGGACGAAGAGTAGGATGTAGCCCCAGAGAAAGGAGCTCGTCTCGGCGAGGTAGTAATCGAGAGTGTCAAACATGGTGGGTGGTCGTAGTAGCGAGGGTGGGTATTTGATTAATTTTCGTTTTTGGGGGCTTCGCTGGGCTTGCCGAGGAGCTGGATGAGCTCGTTGAAGGTATCGAGAGCTTTCTTCTGTGCCTCTTCTTCGCTCGCACCTTCTACGAGGGCGATATTCTTGGCGTCGTAGACGCGCTCGATGATGTATCTATAGTGCTCAGCATTCTGCGCGATCTCGGGGTTGAGTCTATCGGCGAGATTCACGATGTAGGGGTTGATCCTGTGTGCCCAAGTGACTTGACCTCGCTCGATGAGTGTCTCGCCGAGGCGTATCGCTCCATGCACGACGTAGATGAGCTGGAAGGGGAGTGCTACGAGTGCTGCGATGAGGGAGAGCAGCGAGCTGATCCAGACAAAGCGCATCTTGGTGGCGATGCCGAGAGCTCCCACACAGAGTCCGAGCAGGAGGGTGATGAGGATGGCAATGATGCCGATGTAGGGGATGAAGCTGCAGAGGGCAAAGAGGATGATGACGAAGCTTGCAATGAAGAGGATGAGCTGCATGGGGGTATTGCTGGGGTGGGTGGGGTGAAAAAAGTTCTCGGTGTGAGCGGGAGGGCTGACACCGAGAGAGGGGGGGGGAGAGGGTTATGGTTGCTGGAGGTTGATCATGTCCTCCAAGATGAAGATGGCTTCTCGGACTTCGGGGTCGAGATCCGAGGGGTAATCGGGGCTCTTGGCGAGCTCTTCCTCGGGGGTCTTTTCGCGCGACATGTACTCCTCGTTGTCGTTTTTGGTGGCAGGCTCAAGCTTGGGCTTGGCGACGTTTTCCAAGGTGAGGCGGTAGATTTTGAGTTTTTCCTTGTCCTCCTTGTTCATGGTGACGTAGCGGGCGCGTCGCTCGGTATCGATGGCTTTCTTGCGCTCAAGCAGCTGGGCGTTTTCTTTTTCACGGGTGGCTTTGTGCAGACTGACTTGATTTTTCAGGCTGCGCTCGCGGTAGCGGATGACGTTTTCACGCATGTATTGCATGTCCTTGTCGGCGCTGACGCGCGCGGCACTGCGCTCCTTGACGAGGGGGAGTATCTTGGAGATACGCTCGCTGCGTGTGTAGCCTGGGGCGGGGGTGATTTCATCGTAGCTGAGCGGGTAGTCGGTCTCGGCTTCTCCTATCTCAAGTCCTGCTGTAGCGACGGGGAGGACGATGTCGCTGCGCACGCCTTTGAGCTGGGTGGAGGCACCTGCGACGCGGTAGTATTTTTGCGTCGTGATCTTGAGCATGCCGCTGCCTTCACGCGGGCTGAAGAAGGAGAGGTAGTCGCCTATGTTGCGCGTCACCTGCACGCTGCCTTTGCCGTAGGTGGTCTCATCTCCGACAATGACAGCGCGTCCGTAGTCGACCATGGCTCCTGCAAAGATCTCGGAGGCGGAAGCACTCATCTTGCTGGTGAGCACGACGAGCTCGCCGTTGAAGAGGGGGTGTCCGCTGACGGTGAGACGCTCGACGTTGCCGCGTGAGTCCTTGATTTGCACGATGGGGCCAGCACCCGTGAAGAAGCCTACGATCTTGCGCACCTCCTCAAGCGAGCCTCCACCGTTGAAGCGCAGGTCGATGATGAGGCCTTGGACTTTTTCCATGTTCATGCGCGTGAGGATGGTCTTGACGTGGGTCGCACAGTTGCTATTGCCCTGCTGCAAGTCGAGGTAGAAGGAGGGAAGGGTGAGGAGTCCCAAGCGGTACTCGCGCGTATTGCCATTGCTGTCGGTGCCCTGGGCAAAGATGATCTTGCCGTTGGCGAGCTCATCGTTCATGGGGATTTTGGCGCGCACCATGCTGACGATTTTCTCGGCTCCGCTGTCGGCATCGAGCACGCGTAGGCGCATTCTCTCGCCTTCTTTGCCGCGGATGAGGTCGATGACTTTGTCAATGCTCATGTAGAGGATATCTACCCATTTGCCTTCGTTGTGCGGGTCGACGGCGATGATGTGGTCGCCGAGCTTGAGCTGCATGCTTTTCTCGGCGGGACCTCCCTTGACGAGGCCTGTGATCTTGGTGGAGCCGTCATCATCGGCCATGAGCTGGGCTCCTATGCCGATGAGCTCGGCCTTCATCATGTCGTAGAATCGCTGCTGCTCGCGCGCTCCCATGTAGCTGCTGTGGGGGTCATAGACGCTGGCGATGGAGCTCAGCAGTGTGGAGATCATGTCTTGGAGGTCGGTCTCTTGGATGGTGGTGCGGAGACGCTTGAGACGTGCGAGGATCTTGTCGTGGATGGGCAGCTCGTTCTTATTGACCGTGGCGAGGTCCTTGCCTTGTTCGTTGGCGAGCTTGACGATATTTTCTCGTCGCAGCAGCTCGGAGAGGAGCATGTCGGTGATCTGGTCATCCCAGACGCGGTCGAGCTCGGCGCTGTCTTTCGCCCATGCGATGTCTTTGCGGGTGCGGGGGATGGTGCGATTCTCTTCAAAGCTGGGCATGACCCCATTCATCGAGCGTACCTTTTGCTCCAAGCGATTGATGCGGTCAAGCGCGCGTTCGTTGAAATAGCCATGGATTTCTTCCGCAAGAGTGGAGGTCTCCTCGGCGAGGAGATAGTCTCCAAAGCTGCTGAGGTAGCGGTCTCGTAGTTTGTTCACATCCTCTTGGGTGAGGTAGAGGCGGCTCGGATCAAGGGTGTCTAGGTAGTGATTAAAGAATTTTTTGTAGAGTTCTTGGCTGAAGGGGGTGCGCAGAAAATGCCCATTCTGGAGAAGAATTGAGAACTGCTTGCCGATTTTGTCATAATCTGGAGCGGCCTGACTGACGGATGTGCACGAGAGCGCGCTGGCTGCCACGACTGACAGTGCACCGAGGCGACGAAGCCAAGGGGTAAGAAAGTACTTCATGATGTGTGTGATACGAGGATGCAAGTGAGGCTGGTCGCGAGCGTCCATGTTATTGGATTGGATGTATTTTACTCTTTTTTATATTATTGTCTATAAGAAAAATGAGAAATGCCAGTCTTTCGCTTTTATTCGAGGTGCTCTGATTCCTTTTGTATCGGGCTTCTTCGCACTTGTTGCTATCTTTGCGTCATGCTACAATGATGGCATGGAGGGACAGATTGATGAGTGTGCGTTGGAGCGTGCCTTGCGGCGCTTTGGAAAGTCGTCTTGGCGCGAGGGGCAGAGGGAGTTGATTCGCCGGGCTTGTGCGGGGTACTCGGTGTTGGGGGTGTTGCCGACGGGCTATGGGAAGAGCCTATGTTATCAAATCGCCGCCGAGCTGCTCGGGGGGCTTTCGCTTGTGGTCTCTCCGCTCATCGCCCTGATGCGCGATCAGGTGCAGGGGCTCTGTGCGCTCGGGGTGCAAGCGCGGCGTTTTGATTCGACCCTGACGGAGGAGGAGCGCGAGGAGGTGCTTTCTCTGATTGCCAGCTCGGAGCTGCGCTTGCTCTATGTTGCGCCTGAGTCGCTGGAGCAGCCAGCCTTGGTGGAGCTGCTGGAGCGCGCGCGCTTGGGGCTCTTGGTCGTGGATGAGGCGCACTGTGTCTCGGAGTGGGGGCATAGCTTTCGTCCTGATTATCTGAAGCTCCCTGATATTGCACGTCGTTATGCTTTTCATGCTGTGATGGCGGTGACGGCGACAGCGACGCGGCGTGTGCAGGAGGATCTGTGTGCGAGTTTTGCGATTGATGCTCGGTATTGTGTGATTCTTTCCCCCTATAGGGAGAATATTGTGCGTCGTGTCCAGTGGGCTGAGCAGAAGGAGGAGGCCTTGCTGGATTTTCTCCGCGAGCCTCAGCGTCGTCCCGCTATCGTGTATTGTCGTACGCGTCAGGCGACGGAGCAGCTGGCGGCCTATCTCGCGGCGCAGGAGCTGGCCGTGGGGGCTTATCATGCGGGGCTACCAGCGGAGCTGCGCGAGCAGATGGAGGGACGCTTCTTGTGCAATGAGCTTTCTGTGCTCGTGGCGACTGTGGCTTTTGGTATGGGGGTGGACAAGCCCGATGTGCGCAGTGTGATTCACTATCATGCTCCTGCTACACCCGAGGCCTATGTGCAGGAGTCGGGGCGTGCGGGGCGTGATGGAGCTCACGCCGAGAGTCTGGTGCTGCTCCATGGGGATGATGCGCGCGATATTCGTAATCGTATTGCGGCGGCTCAGCCTGACGAGCAGTCTTTGCTGCGCTGTGTGCGCTGGCTGATCCCTGAGTACTCGCGACTGGTGTCGCTCTGGGAGTTGACGACAGAGTGCGATCTCCTCGATGATGTGCCTGCGCGTGCGCTGCGGCTCATGGAGGGGCATGTCGAGCGCAAGGATAGGCTCTACAAGTACTATCGTGTGCGGCCGCTCTTCGCGCTCTCGACCATTCTCGATGGGCGTGGTGCGGAGGAGGTGGCGCGTCTGCGCTGGCTGGATGCGCATCGTGAAGGGGGCTTGGAGGAGCTGGCGGAGGCATGGGGCTGTGATGTCATGGAGGCTCTGTCGGCGTTGCAAGAATGCGAGCAGTCTCAGGAGTGGACGCTCAAGCTGCGCCAGCAGGCTTGGCTGCTACGCCGCATGGATGATGCCTTGCAGCCACGCGATGTTGCGGCGGCTCTACTCGCCTACTACCGCGCGCAAGAGCAAGAGTCTTATGCGCGCTGGGAGGAGATGGAGCGTATCCTGCGAGCAGAGCAGGGGGGCTGTATGAATGCGGCTCTAGAGAGGTATTTTATGGACAGTGAGGGGGATATATCCTGCTGCGGGCATTGCTCAAGCTGCCTCGATGGGGCTCTGCGAGGCACGGAGTCTGAGGGGGAGCAGGGGGCTACGCTCCAGCCTGAGCCACCTCTTGACTCGGCGCTCCCTCATCCGCTCAGCGAGCGGCAACGTCGTCGTTTTCTTCTGGGTATGAGCTCCCCAGCTCTGATGCGGCGTCGCCTCTGGGCGCATCCTCTTTATGGATGCTGTGCGGGTGCTTCTTGGGAAGATCTGTGAGTGGGCGGTATATTTTTTTGCCCCAGCAGCTTTTGCGCTTGTCAAGGAGCTTGTAATGCCTATAATATGACAGAAAATGAAGCAGGTAGGTAAAATTCAAGAGTGGATGCAGGATACTGCAAATAGGCGAGGTATGAAGCGCGATCTACCTACTCATGCTGTAGATCTAGCACTCATCTTGCTCACCGAGTCTCAGAAGAGGATCAAGAGCAAAGAGAAGCGACTGCGCTACATGTTTAGCGGTATTGCTCACGATGAGGGGATCAAGGAGTTTTTCCAGCATTATCAGCGCTATCTCCACGCAGGTGATCATCAGCAGCGCGAGGAGCTCAAGGATGTCTATGCGCGCAATCGTAAGAATGTGCTCAGTGCCTTTGGTATGATGGATGCATGGCGCCTGCGCCTCGCTCGCTACAGTATGGCTGATGAGCTCGGTCTCATTGAGTCACTGCTCGGTGATAGCATGGGGGCTCTGGTGATGCGCGATGATGCGGATCTCATTGAGAAGCAGGAGCAGCTGCTCGCAAAGTCTTCTCTCCATGCCTCGATGCGCCTCTTGACTCCTTCTAGCGGCGGCGAGCAGAGCATTGCGAGTCATCGCGATGACCTTGTCGCGCTCTTTGAGCAGCTCAAGCTCGCGAGCGTCGATATTGAGGTGTGCCGTCTGCTGCCTCGCGTGGATGTGTATCAGCAGGATGATACGGTGGAGGTCTTTCTCCAGCGCGTGCGTCCTTTGCTGGATGCTAATGCGCGTCGCGAAGCCCCCCTGCGTTTGATTTTTACGGGTTGTGATGATGACAGGCTTTTTGCGGTGGCGCGTGCCTGCTGCCAGCTACGCGAAGAGGCTATTTACAACAAGATGGAGCTGGGTATCGAGATTGCCGCCTGCCTCGATACAGCTCGCGCTACACTCGACCACCTCGAAGGCTGGGCAAAACAACAAGATTCCCATCGCCTCACGGTGCGCCTCATCAAGGGTGATCAGCTCGAGGCTCAGCGTTCGCGCTACGCACACGCCGATAGAGGCTTGCGCCTCAGTGAGTCCAAGCTTGAGACAGATCTCTGCCTGCGTGATCTCGTCCAGCGCCTGAGTCAGTCTCCTCATCTGCGTCTCGATCTGGGCACGCACCAGATCTTTGACCTAGGCTACACCTGCGCGGTGTGGAAGGCTGAGCAGCGCACAGACATTCCCGACTTTACGCTCTACTCGGGGCTCGGTGACGCGCTCGCGCAGAGCATGGCGACGCTAGGAGGGCGTGTGTATCTCCAGAGCTTTCATTACGCCGTTGGCCATGAGGCGGAGGCAGAGCTCTTTCGCGTGCAGTTGATCAATGGTCTCGGGGATGCTTTCCCCTCGCTGGGCGTATCTCCCAAGGTCAAGCCTCAGAGTCGTGAGTGGCTCGATATGGTGCAGCACTTTCAACTTTCTTGTAACAAATCCGCGCAGCTGCGCGACCTCCATTACCAGCCTCGCGCGATGAGCTTCACGCTCCCTGTGCAGAAAGCGGATGTCGCTCAGGCACTTGCAGGAGCTTGTTCTTCTGAGTATGCTGTTGATATCCAGAGCTATGTTCCTACAATTGCGGAAGAGAAGCTCAGCTCGCGCTTCACTATTCTATCGCGCTCCAGTCGTGATTATGAGCTGGTGGATTATCGCACGGAGAGCCTGACTTTTGAGCAGGTGGATACGCTCGTTGAGCGCATGGAAAAGGCTCTCGATATTGAGCCTGTTCTCGCTACACGTGTGGCTGTGGGGAAAAAGGTCATGCAACTTTTAGTCGAGCAGCGACACGCGCTCATCGCCGTCCTCGTGCGCGATGCGGGCTATCGTCTCTCTGATGCGGATGCCGAGCTCGGAGCCGCTATCGCGCTCTGCCAGACGCTCGTCATGGAGATGAGTGAGCCCGTCTGGGGCGATGGACTTTCTATGCAGACGGGGGGCTTGGCTGTGGTCAATGCCAGTGCGCATCGTCCCCTCCTCGATGCCATGGAGGGTATTCTCTCGGCTCACGTCCTCGGCTACGGTGTCATCTACAAGCCCGCGAATACAACGCGCCGTGTGGCTGAGCTGGTGATGCATCTCCTGCGCGATGCGGGATTGCGCATCAAGGGGACAAAGCTCGATCTCATACTCGCTCAGTGCATGGATAATCAAGTCACGGAGCGTCTCTTTACTCACAAGGCTATCGCTGCCCTTTTTTGCTATAATCCACTCTCTCTGATGGATAAACCTTTAGAGATAGGAGAGCATGTTTCCCTGTACCGCACAAAGCCCAGCCTGCACACGCTCTACCTGCGTGCGGAGGCGAACTGGAGACAGGCGATAGATGATCTCGTCCTCTCCTACCTCCGACGCTCCGCTCAGGGCAAGCTCTGCCCCGAGGTGCTGCTCGTCGATGCCACGCTCTACGATGATGCGGCATTCCAGAGCCGTCTCAAGGATGCCTTTGCCTCGCTACGTCTTCGCGATGTAGCCAAGCAGCGCGGAGATATTTCACCTCTCAATAGCCGTCTTGATCAGGAGGCGTGGAAGCGTATGACCACGCTAGCCGAGGGAGAGAGCTGGCTGCTCGCCCCTGAGCAGGAATGCCCCGCGCAGCCTTTGTATCAACCAGCTATTCGCTTTGGCGTGTCGCTTGAGTCAGAGCTCCTGACGGAGAGCTGCACGAGGGCGCTGCCCCCCCATCTCTCGGTCGTGCGTATCAATCATGCTGAGCAGGCCATTGCCTTCCAAGCGTGTGTCTCTCAGTCGGGCTACGCGAGTCTCTATAGTGAGGATGCGCATTTTGTCCAGCTCTGGCGCTCGGGGATGAAGGCGCGTCAACTCTACATCAATACGCCAGCCCCTATCTGCCTCACGGAGCGTCTCGGTCAGGGGGCGCAGATGCAGATTCTCGATCGCCAGTACAGCGGCGATTTTCTCCCCCTGCGTGCGCGCTGGGAGGAGAGCGGGCATCCGATGCGCCTCGGGAAGACGGCGAATCTGAGCTTTAAGCCATGGGATCTCATCAAGCCTCAGATGGAGGGCAATGCCAAGATGCGTCTGCATGCCGCCTGTGAGTCGACGAATTATTGGTGGGAAGAGTACTATGGCACGCAGAGTCGCCATGAGCTGCCCGACGGCTGTGTTTTGGAGCGTCGTAGTCTTTATACACCTCTGTGTCTCCGTATCGAAGAGTCCTTTAGCGACAGTCATGCAGCATTACTCATCTCGGCGGCTCTCCGTACGGGGCAGCAGCTCGAATTTAGCTTTGGTGCGCCTCGACCTTGGGCGGAGGAGTACCTGCGCGATCACCAGCATGAGGTGATTGTGGAGGATATGACCCAATTCCAAGCGCGTTTCCAATCGATCTCTGAGAAGAAGATGCTTCTGCGCGTCCCCCTTGCGGATGAGCAGACGCGCCGTCTCGCCGCAAAATGGCTCATCCCATTATGCGATGAGGCTGTGATGACGCAGGGACGTGCCGAGCTGATGCTGCTTTGCCGTGATCAGTGGTGTCTCTTGCGCGAGAAGCCGCTGACGACAGCTTGAGTGCCTGAGAGAGGTACTTGAGCGATGCGCCCAGCCTTGACTGGGTGCGCTCCGAGGCTCATCATTCATTGGGTCGTGAACTTTGGCTGTAGTTAATGGGAGCAACCACGGTCTGCGTACTTGATTAGCTAGAGCCCGTCAAGTCGCAATCCGGCACAAATTGCATGC
>CAYJOV010000063.1:0-12348 GCA_964371905.1 uncultured Akkermansia sp.
CATGCAATTTGTGCCGGATTGCGACTTGATGGGCTCTAGCTAATCAAGTACGCAAGCCGCAGCTCTCCTGCCTTCACCCCAGCCAAAGTGATAACTCCTGCCACAGTCATCATCAACAACACGGTCACTCCATGTGCTATGGAGTGACCGTGCCAAAAAGTCTGGTCTGTGTGGGGGTGCTGCTAGCTGCGACGGCGACGACGCGCGAGGAGGGTTGTGAGCGCGAGCAGACTCATCACTCCAGTCGATGGCTCGGGGACGGGGACGACGATCATGTACTGGACACTCCCGACTTCTGTTGCGTATTTCTGTGAGCTATGCAGCTCGTAGCGATCTCCAGATTTGAGACCGAGATAGACTGTCTCTAGCCCTGACATATCCAGCGTAATGTTAGGATCGTTTTGCAGAGCAAAGGCTACCCCTGTTGTGAGCACGCGACTATCAAAGAGGGCAAACTGTTCGTCAGTCAGATTGAGCTCAAGGTAGAGATCGCCTGATACATTCAGTGATTCTACATCAGTCCATGAGGTGTTCAGCGTCACAAGGAGCATTGTTTCGAGGCTCGTGTCCGTTATTTGTTCGAGCTCGCGAGCTGTCCCGCTTGGTTCGGCACTGGCTGGTGCGGATGATGGGGGCGTGGCGAAGGTGATCGTGTCTGCGTCAAATACGATGCCAGAGTCGTGCAGATTTACTGTATTATTCGACGTTCCCGAGAGCTTGCCCGCTCCAATCATGCTATTTTGCAGGGATAGAGTAGCATCTGCCCCTAGCGCGATGGTGTTGGTGGCTATGTGTGAGTTGGTGACGCTCGCCGCTGCGTTTGCTGCAAGGGTGAGATTTCCTGTCCATTCATCCGCCTTGGTGAAGGTACCTCCCTGCATATGAACATTGTTGTTGTGCACGACATTGTTCATATTCAGAGTAGCATTGGAGTGGACGGTGACACTGTCCACATGATCGAAGGCATTCGCTGCTTCTAGCACGAGAGTGCCTGACTGGACAGTGATTGCACCGGAGTAGGCGTTGCTGCCTGAGTTGTAATCATCATCATTGTCTGAGTTGTTTGTCTGATTGATGGTGACCGTGTTGGCTGCTCCTACATTGACGATGATTTCTCCATGACCTTCTGCGCTTGATTGGAAGTTTGCCATCTGATCGCTGCGTTCATCTGTGTCAAAGGTGATGCTATTACCCTTTAGTTCGAGTACGGCATCGCTGTGGTCGAACTTAATCGCACCCTTCCATTCAGCGGACTCTTCAAAGACGACCTTCGCATGATCAATTTCGAGGCGATTCCATCGACCATCATTCGTGTTGTCTTTTTGACCTTGAGTTATTGTGAATGTATGCCTAGTAGCTCCTGCACTACCGACGACGAGATAGCCATTGTTCGTTCCCGTAGAGGCCCACGTCCCAGTCCAGCGATGATCGGCAGACATCTCAAGATCGACGTGATTGCGTTCGTAGTCATTAGTTCCATGATCGCCACTGGCACTGAAGTTGATATTGCCTTCTAGCTTGTTGAGCATGAGTCCGTTAGTTCCGGGGTCAGCTGTGCCGTATAGGCTCACGGCTACAGCGCTGGAGGATGTGTTCTCAAGCGAGAAGCGCGTGCCAGATCCTTGATTGCTGCTCAGACGTAGCCCTGTAGCACCTTCTACGAGCTCTATCGCACCTGTGAATTCATTCACATCAAGGCGCGTGCTGCCGTGATTACCCGCAAAGATCAGCGTCCCAGCACCGCGGATGTTTTTGAGGTCAGTCGAGTTCGACCCAGAGCCTATGCGCAGAGTCGAGCCTGCTGCAATGGTCGTTGTCGAGGCACCTGCCAGCAGAGCTCCCGATAGATTCAAGCTGCCATTACCAGTGACACTCATAGACGTTGAGCCTGTGAGCTGCTGCGTAAGAGTGGCCGTCGCGTCAGTGACATCGAATTGCATCGCCGCACCACCTACACTAGTAATGCTACTATTGAGGGTGACATTGTTGCCTAGCTTGAGCGTGCCACCAGAGCGAAAATGGATGACACTCTCCTCAGTCAAGATACCATCCTCGCTCAGCGCGAGCGTGCCCTGTAGCTGGATGAGGGGAGAGTGCAGTGTACCACCGTCAGTATGTTGCGAGAGAGTCAGAGTTTTACCCGCATCGACGATGATTTGAGCTGATGTGACGCTTCCAGAAATGTCTAGTGCGGCATCAGCTGTGAAGTTGACCCCTTGACCATTGGAAAATACGAGTCCATCAATCGCAGTTTCGCCCCATATTCCATCGCCTGTCACCGATTCAAAATCCATGGAAGCTAGAGTGTAGTAGATACTTCCGTCTGCATCGAATCGGATGTCAAATAAGTCCTTTGCATCATAGATGAGATTATCCTCAGTCAGTGATTCAAATCCCGTGACACCTGCCCCCGAGAAGAGCTGGAGGGTATAGGTATTGGTATCAACATTGTGCTCCCATTGTGACAAATCCACCGCATTGATATCAAAGAGAACGTCAGCGGCGAAGCTGAGAGTACCTTGGGCAGTAATCTGCTCCTTATTAGAAAAGCTGATCGTCCCACCCAGTGTCAGCGTGCTGCCACTGGCAAGTGTCAGCGTGCTCGCACTGTCCGCGAAGGAGAGGGCACTTATCGTCGCCTCTGTGGCTGAGGCTGTCGATACCGTGACTGCACCGCTGGCTTGGAGGGAGGATAGACTGATTTCTGCGATATTGATGTGGAGTGTAGAGCCTGCTGCCATTTGCAGCGAGCCTAGTGTAGAGCCTGCTGAAAAGCCTGCGCCTTCGGTGCTTCCTATGTTAAGAGTAGACCCTGTATTGATCGCAACGGTATCGATCGTAATGGATGAGCCCGATAGGGTGGTATGATTCCCATTGTTGAGTGTCAGGAGATCAGCTGTGAAGTCAGAGCTGATGCTGTACGCGGCATCACCACCCAAGGTGGCATTTTGCACGTCGATGTAGCTGTTATTAATGAGTGCGACTCCGGGAGTAGAGCCTGCCGATGTGAAGTTGTAGGTGAGGTTGCGATCTCCTAGATCTATGGCTCCGTGCCCCGATGCCGATGTCGCCCAAGTGGGTGCTGTGTCTGCTGTTTGAGTGCCGTTAAATGTTAGATTGAAGCCAGAGTTGGCGCGTTCCGTGATGACCCCACCATCCTTCTCGCCATTGTAAAAGTCACCGTAGAAGTAGGACATATCACCAGCAAAGGTCAAATTATAATTCCTATTATTGTTTACAGAGTATCCGATACTGCCTTCGCCAGTGACTTGAGAATTAATGGTCAATGTGAGGTTCTCCTCGACGGCCGCAACGACCCATGAGGTGATATGCAGACGAGCTGCATTCGTCGTACTATTATTAGTGACACCGTACCAGCGCTTGACAACATTGAGTTCGAAGGTTTGCCCATCCGATGCCGGCGCATAGATTTGGGCGTTGTTGTTTCCACCGCCGACGCCCTCTAGGTCAGTGAGCGTTGTATAGCCCTCTGGTAGGGCAGGCCATCTATCTTCTGCACTTGCAAGTGATGCAAAGAAGAGTGAGACGAGGAGAGAGCCCAGTCTAAAATGTCGTTTGATCTTCATATTTTATCAGAGGTTATACGATTGACTTTTTGCAGGCGCATGAATCTAATAAGCATTAGATGTATTCCTGTACCCTGCGAGTCCCTGTACCCTGCTTGTCGATATTAGCAAATGAAATGCTGCTGATCAATAAAAAAAGTCGATAATGCCCAACAATCGAGATCAAGATGGCAGCTAGTTGTGTTGTGGTGGGGAGGCTATGCCAGCTATGATCGACCATGAGTGGAGCTGTACTGTATGCTGCTTTTCTCGCTTGTCGTAGGAGCTTGCTGCGTAAAAGGATTGATGATTGCTTCGGCTCGCAGCGCGTCACTACAGAGTTTCACTGCTCCGCCAGCCATGCGCAGAAGCCGCGCGCCCATGCGAGCGAAATGCCGGGAAGAGCCGCAAGGTCCTCGGGGCTGCGCGTGCGTATATTCTTCACCGTTCTATAGGTCTTGAGTAGCAGCTCCTTGCGCTTGAGTGTCATGCTGGGGTAGCCATCCAGTTGGCTCTCCTTGACGCGCTTGCGCATGAGCAATTCATTGTAATTGTTCGCAAAGCGGTGCGCCTCATCGCGCAGCCTCTGGAGCAGCCGTAGAGCCCCCGAGTCCTTGGGGAGGATGATAGGCTCGCTCTGATCAGGGAGAAAGACCTCCTCATGACGCTTTGCAAGGCCAATGAGCGGCATCCCCGCGAGCCCCACCTCCTCGAGTACCTCGCGTGCGATGCCGAGCTGCCCCTTGCCACCATCCACGACGACGAGGTCGGGCACCGTGATGGGCGCGCGCCCCTCGTGGCTCAGCTGCTTGAGCCAGCTGTAGGCGTCGAGCTCGGCGGGCTTTTCCTGCTGCTGTGAGCTCTCCTTGAGGATGCGTGTGTAGCGTCGCTTGATCACCTCGAGCATGGAGGCAAAGTCATTCTGCCCATCCACCCCGCGTATGCGGTAGCGGCGGTAGGCCTTGTTGTCGGGGCGCCCCTTGCTAAAGCGTACCATGGAGGCGACGATGTGATTGTCCGAGAGATTCGAGATGTCAAAGCACTCCATGATCTCGGGTGCGGCGATGCCCAGAGCCTCCCCCAGCTCGCTGAGATCATCGTCGGGGCGCACCGTCCCTGGTAGATCGCCCGTCTTGCGCGTGAAGCGTCGCGCAGGCTCCAGCGTCTTGAGGATATTCTCGCGTATGTCGCGCAGCTGCGCCGCATGCTCGAACTCCAGTGCCTCGGAGGCCGCCTCCATCTCCGCTGTGAGCGCATCGAGGTGCTCCTTGCGCGCACGCGTGCCCTCCAGCAGCCCGAGAGCCGCCTCGAATTGCTCGCGGTAGTCCTCCTCGCTGATGCGGCCTATGCAGGGTGCGGAGCAGTGGCGGATGAGGTCGTCATGGCAGTGGCGGTACTCCTTCTCCCCCGGCTTGCGCGCGCTACAGCTGCGCAGGCGAAATCGGTGGTTGAGCCACTCGACCGTTTCTTTGAGCGCGTTGCTGTGGACAAAAGGCCCGAGATAGCGCGCGCCATCCTCCTTGCGCAGGCGCACGAGGCTGAGGCGCGGGAGCGCGTCTTGGCGCGAGGCGCGCAGGAGGAAGTAGCGCTTGTCGTCGCGCAGCTGCACGTTGTAGTGTGGGCGGTAGTCTTTGATGAGCTTTTGCTCAAGGATCATGGCCTCAGAGTCATTGCGCAGCTCGTAGTAGTCAAAGTCGCGTATCGCCGCGATGAGGGCGCGTGTCTTGTGGTCGCTGAGCGTGGCGCGAGAGGGGGAGAAGTAGTTGGCAAGACGTCGCTTGAGATTCTTGGCCTTGCCCACGTAGATGATATGGCCGCCCTCGCCCTTCATGAGGTAGACACCGGGGCAGTGGGGGGTGCTGCGCCATTTTTCCTTGAGTTGCTCGCTTGTCATCGCAGAGCCATTGTAGCATAGTCGCGTGCGTTTGCAACCTCCCAGCGAGTCAGGAGGATTGATCAGAGAGCTTTCGTCATGGTACACAGAAAGAGGGAGGCAATAAGCCTCCCTCGGAATTTTTTTCATGAGTTGGTGTGCGCAGGTGTATAGGGCAGTTGCGAGTCGCAAACGTAGGTAGTAAGTTGTAGGGTAGTTGAGGAGTAAGCTGGATTGTAGGGTATGTAGTGTATTGGATGCGTGTGTAGCAAACTAGGTAGTGAGTTTTTGTGTATTCTTTCTCTGAAGAGTAGATGTAGTAGGGTAGGGGTAGTCAGATCCACGACGAGACCTCGTATAGAGGTCGTATAGGATAGCTAGAAAGTCCTCTATGCTGTGATTGTATCTGATAAGGGCTTGCTTCGCTAGAGTTGATTTTGTTCTGAGGTGCTTGGGTGAGTCTGGAGCTTGTTTCCTTGCTTTCTTTCTCATCTCTGCCCCTCGAAGCTGGGATCATCATAGATCCTCGAATGAAAAATGTAAACTATAAAATTCGTAAAAAAAGCTCTCGGGTTTATAGGAATTATTAAATGCGAAATACATTTTTATTTATTTTAAAAAAGGATGCGTGTTTGCTTTTGCTTTATAACGAGTGCGTTTGCTTTATTTTGGTTATAGCGACGAGGTGGTTTGCTTATTTGCTTAGAATAAAGAATTTATTTTTTGTTTATTAATTCTTTTTTTATAGTTTGCATCTATATTTTGGGTTTTTCTGGTTTTTTTCCTTCTAGATACGATTTCTTTAGTGAAGTACGAGGAATTCGCGAGAATTTGGAAATGAGTATTTGCGGGAAGATGGAATTTTTCTAATGAGCGGAAGTCAGGGGAGTAATTATTACTAAGAGGAGATAGTCAATGCGAGGAGGGCGAGGTGGAGTTGACTTTGAGGGGAGGAGGCGCAGAAAGTGATACTTTGCGTATTCAGAGTGTGAATTTGCTTGACCTTTGTGTCGATTCGTAGTTTTATAGTTGCCGCTTGATTCGAAGCTTTATTCTATGTTCGTTTCCCAGCTCAAATCGAAGATTCACCGTGCCGCGATCACTCGTGGAGATGTCAACTACGAAGGTAGTATCGAAATCCCTCTCGACATGATGGAGGCCGTTGGTCTCTGGCCTCATGAGAAGGTGCTCGTCGCCTCGATCACATCGGGCAATCGCCTCGAAACCTACGTGCTCACCGGCCCCCCCGGTACGGGGCAAATCATCGTCAATGGCGGTGCGGCTCACCTTATTAAAACAGGCGAGCGCGTGGTCATCATGAGCTTTGCCATGTCGGATAAACAAATCGAACCCAAGCGCATCATTTGCAATGAGTACAACGAGATCATAGGCTGACCCCATCAGTCCAGCTCTCTTCCACTCGGAGCAATCTATCCCTGACACGTCACACACACGACCTATCTCATCCCCATGCTTAGTTTTTTCATCTACCTCTGCTTTGCGCTGCTGCTCATCGTCAGTATACTTCTCTTGCTCGTCGTGCTCATGCAGCGTCCCAAGCAGGAGGGACTCGGCGCGTCCTTTGGCTCTCAAATGACCGATCAGGCCTTTGGTGCTCAGACCTCTGATGTGCTCAAGAAAGCAACCATCTTCTTCGGAGTGCTCTTTGGCGTACTCTGCTTTACACTCAGCATCCTCATCAATGCTCAATTCCAATCCGAGAAGTCTTCGCTGGCTAATGTCGCCGTCGAACTCACCGAGGAGCAGAAAAAAGCCGCCCAAGATGCCGAGCTCCTGCGCACCGTCGAGGCTCTCGAAGCCACCAAACCTACGACCGCCCCCGCAGAAGAGCCCGCACCAGCTGCTCCTGCACCAGCTGCTCCACTAGAAATACCTACGCCGGCCGCACCAGCAGAGCTGCCTGCACCAGCAGCCCCCGCACCAGTCATACCAGTAGAAATGCCTACGCCTGCTGCACCAGCACCAGCACCAGCACCAGTTGCTCCCGCCCCTGCGGTTTAAGAGTGGCTGACATCTTTTTTAAAAACGCTGCAACTCCTCGGAGCTTGCAGCGTTTATTTTGAACATCATCGCTTAGCATCACGCAGAGAGGGAGAGCGCGCCTCATCGAGGAATGGTCAAGCACAGAGGACATCCCGATGCGGGATGTCCTCTGTGTGATCAGTCAATTTAGGCGTGTTGGTACTCTATTTGCCACCCCAAAAGCGCTCTCGGAGTGCCATTCTGATGCCGTCGCGCTCCTCGCGATTGAGCTCCTTATTCCCATCTTTGTCGAATTTTTGGAGCAGCACAGTCTTGGCCGCGCCGCGCTCCACATCGCTGAGCACACCGTCACCATCGAGGTCGTATCTCGACATGATGACCCATTTTGCCAAGGCGCGCTTCTCTGACTTGAGCGTGCCGTCACCATCGCGATCATACTTGTCGACGAGCTTTTGCTGAGCCTCCGCGCGCTCACTCGCGCTGATGTTGCCGTCTTCATCAAGGTCGAATTTGAAAAGGATGAATTTTTTAATGGCAGCCTTTCTCTCGACCGTCAGAGTGCCATCCCCATCACGGTCAAACTTCTTGACGAGAAAGCCCTTGATCGCGGCGCGTTCCACCCTATTGAGCATCCCATCATAGTCGAGATCGAATCTCGACAAGACAGCATTCTTGAGAGCCGCGCGCTTTTCGGACATCAGCGTGCCATCACCATCAAGGTCAAATCTCTCCACGAGCCGCTCCTTGACCGTTGCGCGCTCCTCGCGATCAAGCTTGCCGTTGCCATTGCTGTCATAGCGTGCAAAGAGAGCCTTGCGCAGCATGGCGCGTCCCTCCTCGCGCAGAGTACCATCGCCATCGCGGTCGAATACCTTGACAAGAGCCCCGCGTGCGGCGGCTCTCTCCTCGTCATCGAGGACACCATCTCCATTGGCATCGAACTTGGCAATGACAGCTTGCTCTGCCGCGACGCGTTCATCCGAGCAGATCTTGCCATCTTTGTTAGTATCACATCGCTGAAGAAGACCTTCTTTCTGCTGCGAGGCATGTGAAATATCTCGCTCCGCTGCGATTTGCGCCATACAGAGCGGGACGAGAGTGAGGGCGAGAATAGTGAGTGCGTTTTTCATACATGTTCTTTCTTTGATTCCTCCCCCTGAGAGTGGGGGCTTGTGTGCAGTATAAAACAAGCAGAGAAAGAACAAAGGCGCAAGTGACCAATCACGCAAAAGTAGTGACGAGCGCACCTCCCATCACTCCTGCGATTGTATCCGCCGCCACCTATCACGCCTCTCTTGAAAAGCCCTTTGCGCAGCCTCGCGCTCCTGCTCGCTGATTTTACCATCACGATCTCGATCGAGCCGCTGGAAGATCCTTTGCTGCCCATCCATCCTCTCCTCGGCACTGATCTTGCCATCCTGATTCGAGTCAAATCTGCCCTTGATAATCTCCTTGAGCCTCTCGCGCTCCGCATCACTCAGCTCGATGCGAGTGCGAGAAGGGTGGGGGTGGGAGTCCTCATCACAGCTCAGCAACAGAGAGCACACGACGAGCAGCCCTAGGCAAAGCAGCCTTGTCTTTCCTTGGTACATCATCACGCTTCATCATGGCATGGGTTAAGCACGCTTGCGTAGGACTTACCCACAGGGATTTGAGTATCGCCAATCTGCAATTCTCTCTTGCTAAAAGAATCCACAGCCTCCCAGTTCACGATATAAGAGCGGTGCACGCGCTTGAACTGCTCCGCATCGAGCAGCGCCTCCGCCTCCTTCATCGTCATCTGAGGCAGAAAGCTGCGCTCCCGCGTATGAATCTTCACATAATTGCCCATCGCCTCGAGATACAGGATGTGAGACTGGGGCAAGAGAATGTGGCGGTAATCCAGCTTGAAAGACAGCGTAGGCTCATTCTGCTTGGTCTCCAAGAGCAGCAATGCCTTTTGCACCGCCTTCTCAAAGCGGGCGAAATTATAAGGCTTCAGCAAATAATCCACCGTATTATACTCATAGCTCTCCAGCGCATACTGCGCATGAGCCGTCGTGAAAATAATATAGGACAAGCTCTCAATCGCCGAGGCAATCTCCAGCCCCTGCATCTCGGGCATATTGATGTCCAAAAAGAGAATATCAACAGGATGAGCGAGGATATACTCCAGCGCGAGCACAGGGCTATTAAAGCAATGCAGCTCCAGCCTAGGCAAGCGCGCGCAGAAAGTCTCGATTACGCTCAGCGCGAGCGGCTCATCATCGACGGCAACACAAATGATTTTTTTCATGATAAATGAAGGGTGAGATCTAATTCAAAACTATCATCGCCCTGCTTCGTCACAAGCTCATGGCGATGCGGGTAGAGAAGCTCCAGTCGCTGGCGCGCACTCGCGAGACCGTGACCCGTGCTATTCTCCCGCGCAGGGGCTACCGCTAGTGCATTGTGCGTTTTCAGCCTAAGAATGCCCTTGTCTACCTGCAAGATGATGCGAATCATCACCTCATGCTGAGAGCTCACCCCGTACTTAAACGCATTCTCATAAAAAGAGATGAGAAGCATAGGCGGGATGCGGTACTCGCCACCATCCTGCACCACCTGATAATCAAGTGTCGTCTTGGCAGGGAGACGCAGCTGCTGGAGCTCTACGTAGTGCTGGAGATAGCGAAGCTCATGCTCGAGCCCTATCCAGTCGGCCTTTGCCTCCGTGAGCACATAGCGCATCATATCCGAGAGCGTGATGATGGCATCGGGAGTTTTATCACTCTTTGCCAAGGCGAGACTGTAGATAGAATTGAGACTATTAAAGAAAAAGTGTGGCGAGATCTGAGACTTGAGCATCGCGAGCTCCGCCTGCATCTTCGCCTTGAGCATAGCCTGCCGCTCGCCGCGCAGCGAAAACAGATGGTAAACAATGCTGACAACCATCACCACACGCAGCATCGTAAAGCAGGTATAATTCACCCTCAAGCGCTGAATCCTGAACAAATCTTCATAAGCATCCGAGATATTCAGCAGAGCCAAGAAATCAGGCAAGTAGTAAAAGGCGAGATAAGCCCCGACCAAGAACGCGATATAGAGAACATAGTGCTTATGGCGCAACAGCCACAGCCCCAGCTCCAAAAACAGCAGCAGGTAACAACAGACAGCCACATAATGATGCGGCACCAGCTCCCAGACAATGCCCGCCGTAAACCACAGCTGCGGCAAGCCAAGGCCGAGCAAGGCAATCACCGCCAGCCTGAGGAAAAAACTCCTATACTGAAGCAAACCAGTCATCAAGGACAGCGCAGGTTACAAGTGACATCGCAAACAGCAGCCCGAGCTCAGCTGCGCAAGATCTTATCGAAGCTCTTACCACGGGCCAACTCATCAATCAACTTATCCAGATAGCGAATCTCCTTCATCAAGCCCTCCTCCATCTCAGCAAGCTTTACACCGCATATCGAGCCCTTGATGAGCGCGCGATTCGGATGAGGCCTAGGAGAGGCGCGGAAAAAAGTCTCCACATCGACCTTGCTCGCCAATTGAAGCATGAGCTCCTCGTTAGAATAGCCCGTCAGCCAACAAATGATGATCCCGACCTCGCCCTCACTCCGCGCCTTCCTTTCCGCCTTCTCGACATAGAGACGGTAGAGGTCGGCGAAGCTCATGCTGAATAATTTATTTTCGCTAGCCATAATACCGCATCATTATAGCATGCTGACGCTTCTTTTCAAGGCAGCAAGCGATTTTGTATGACATGACCCCAATCTCGCAATCGACAGAGTAGGGTTGATCACTTCATTTGGCGCGCTGATCACTTTTTTCTTTTCTTGAGATTAATTTTCACTAGAGTTGAAGGATTACCCTTTGAGGAAGGCTCAGCTTTCCAATCCAGAAGGGATACTACTCACCCAAAAGATAAGACAACGATATGCCCCAACAAACAATTCATCTAGTAGTCCTCGCACTCCTCCTCTCACTCAACAGCTGCGATCAAGCACCCCCCGGCTCCAGCGAAAAACGTGAAAGGATGCTCAAGAGATTCGACAAAGACGGCGATGGCGTGCTCAACACAGCCGAGCGCGCCGAGGCACGCGCCGCCCGCGAAATGCGCCAACGCAGAGGAAACACACCCACCGCTCCCACCGACAAGGAACAAGGCCTCAGCGATGAGCAAAAGAAGCGCGTCCTCCAGAGATTTGACAGCGACGGAGACGGTCAGCTCAATGCCGAGGAGCGCGAGCAAGCACGCCAAGCCATCAAGAAAAGGCGAGCCTCGCGCATGCAGTAAACCGCGCGAGGAGAGGCAGAGCGCTTCATCACCACATTTGAGACGTTGGTCACTTGCCGCTTTAATTTCTGATGAAATTGCCTACACTGGAGACATCCCCCAGAAGTAACCCTTCAACCAGAAAGTCTCCTATGTACACATACACACACATCACCCTCGCAGCCCTCTTCGCTGCCGCAGCCTCCCCGCTCATGGCGCAAGGTCCCTACGAAGGCAACACTCCAACCCCCATCGACCGAGGTAGAAACCTCACCGATCAGCAGCGCAAAAACATGCTCAAAAAGTTCGACCGCGACCGCAATGGACAAATCGACGGCAAAGGCAGCAAAGCCGCCTCCAAGGCACTGCGCAGCAAAAAATCAGGAAATACCGTATCTCGCTCTAGTGCCTCCCGCGGTTCGCGCAGCTCACGCGGCTCACGAGGTAAACGCTAAGATCAACCTCCCCCCCCACACACACTCACATCTAATCATCATCCCCCCATTCATCCATATGACAACACAACACACAATCGCCCTCCTCGCCGCCCTTTCATTCATTGCAACGCCCCTCATGGCACAAAGCAACGAAGCAGGCAGCGCCCCAGCCGCTCAAAATCGAGGCAAAAATCTCACCCCTGAGCAAAAGAAGAAAATCCTCAAGAA
>CAYJOV010000064.1:0-12257 GCA_964371905.1 uncultured Akkermansia sp.
CGTGCTCGACGGGGTAGCCTGCGAGCAGGATGTACATGTCGGGGACGAGGGCGCGTACAGCGGTAACGAATCCAGGGACGATCTCGGGATAGCTGTCGTCTGTGGAGCAGATGACGCAGGCCTTGCAGCCTGATTCAGCAGCGAGCTGAGCGATGGCCTCGGGGGTGTCAGCTCCGACGGCGTATTCGGTGTCAAAGCCACCGGCGCGGAGGAAGTCTTGGGTGAAGTCGGCGCGCAGCTTGTGCTGACGCAGAGGTCCTACATTGGCGAGGTGTACCTTGGGGCGTGCGCCTGTGGCAGCCTTGACAGCAGCGGCCTTGTCGAGCAGAGCCTCAAAGCGCTCGGAGAGGTGGTGTACCTCGAGTGTGCGGGCTGTGCTGAATCCGCAGTCGCACATGTACAGGTCGCCGAGGGACTTTTGCATCTCGCAGCAGCTAGCACCGCCTGCGGTGGAGGTGGCGAGCTCGTTGATGTCGCCGAGGACGAGGCGTGTCTCGTGAGGATTCTGTGTCTTGCAGCTCGTGGGGCTGCTGGTGGGGCAGCTTTCCTCATCGCTGGTGAGGGCTTCTTCGTCGAGGTTGACGTATTTGTTGCAACCGACGACGGTTTGGCGACGCTGGTCGACCATTTGGAGGCGCTTTGCACAGATGGCATCGACGCGGTCTTGGATGGTGCCCGCCTGGATGGCTGCGTCCATGCCGCCTTCGGCTTCGATGCTTTGGAAGGTAGCGTAGGCTTCTTTTGCGATGGTTTCGGTGAAGCTTTCGATGTAGTACGCACCGCCTGCAGGGTCAACGACCTTGTCGAGGCTGAACTCACCTGCGAGCATGAGTTGCAGGTTGCGTGCGATACGGGTGGAGAATTCGTCGGGCTTGCGCACGGCGACGTCAAAGGGAGCGACATCGAGGCTGTCAACACCACCGAGGACGGCGGAGAAGGCCTGCGAGGTGGCGCGCAGCATGTTCACCCATGGATCGACCTTGCTGATCGTCCAGCTGGAGGTGGTGGCACCGAGCTTGATCTTAGCGGCTTCGTCGCTGCCGCCACAGGCGCGGACGACCTCGGCCCAGAGCATGCGCAGGGCGCGGAGCTTGCAGACCTCGAGGAAGAGGTTGTTGCCAAGGCCAGCATTGAAGCGGATGCGGGGGGCGACGTCGTTGACATCGAGACCCATGTCCACCATGGCGCGGAGGTAGGCAGTGGCGGTGGCGAGCATGAAGGCGACCTCGTCTGTCGCGGAGGCACCTGCATTCGTGTAGATCACGCCATTCACCCCGATGGTGCAGAAGTCGGAAGTATTGTTTTCAATCGCCCACTTGGTCATCTGGTAGAGCGATTTTTTCGCACCACAGTAGCCGACACCTCCGCAGAGGCTGCCGCGTGTGAGCATCATACCCAGAGGGTCAAAGAGCATGCCGCCTTGGAGCTTGGCGACATCGCCGCCTTGGGACTTGCAGGTCTCCAGCAGCAGGGAGAGGCGAGGCAGGCCGCAGCAGGCGGGGTTGAAGTAGATAGGCTGGGCGCAGAGGTCGATGCCTTCAAAGGCCATCTTCCATTGATTGAGGGTGCGCAGGATGGTGCCTGTCTTGCAGGAAAGATTGACGGTGAGAGCGGTAGAGCCTTTTTCGAGCTCAGCCTTGGCCTTCTTAACAAATCCCTTGGGGCAGCGCGCGTAGACGGTCTGGGCGACGTCCCATGGCTTTTCCGCGTATCCGAGGGCGCGTGTGCCGCGTCGATAGGGGAACTGACCAGGCTGTTCGATGTCGGTGGTGACATCTTCGGCGTTGTAAATGGGCTTGAGTGTCAAGCCGTCCACGAGCTTAGTGAACATGACTTTGTCAAAGGGCGCGCCTTTGAGCGCGGCAATGGCGGCGTCTTTCCACTCATCATAGCTGGCGGTTTGGAATTCGTCAAAGCTGACCTGTGACGTTGTTGTTTGATTTCCCTGTAGCATGGCAAATGTGATTGTTTTCCGGCGAATACTGTTTTCTATAAACGATAGGTAGGAGATGACCGGTCAGCTCATACCCCACGACATTATTCATTCTTTTGCTTGTAAAGTCCAGCAAAAAGACGCGCTGGGGCTGTATTCGCAGCTAACTACAGGCTCGCGCTGAGCTCTGCTGCTGTGCTGTCACAAGCTAGATCTATCTTCTTGACGTGCTGGGGGCGAGTGGCTAGACTCACGGGCATATGAATACTCCATCTTGTCCCCAATCCCCTATTCATCCCCGCAAGCCAGCGCTCCTCGTCATTGATGTGCAGAATGATTATTTCCCCGATGGCTTGTATCCTCTTTGGAATACAGCTGAGGTGCTGGAGCGCGTCAAAGAATGCGTGGCGAGTTTTCAGGCGGCGGAGCTGCCTGTGATCCTGATCCAGCATATCGCTGATCCGCAGCTGGGGCTTGCGCCCTTCTTCAATTCGGAGAGCTCAGGCGCACAGCTGCATGATGATTTGCAGGCTGCCGCGACATGCGCCCCTGTGGTGGTGAAGCACTATGCGGATAGCTTTCATCAGACGGATTTGGCAAAATACCTTGAGCAGTACGAGGTGACGGATCTCTATCTCTGCGGCATGATGACGCAAAACTGCGTGACGCACACGGCACTCTCGACCTGTAGCACGAGCTACGCGGTGCATGTGGTGAGCGATGCCTGCACGACGGTGGATGAGATGCTGCACCAGATTGCGCTGCATGCGCTCTCGACGCGCGTGAATCTCGTGACGAGTGACGCGCTGGGGCTCTAAGTCTGCAATCCATATGCCTAGCTCCCATTTCGCGGAGCTAGGTGCTTTTACTCTCGCAAAAAGTGATGATTGCGCTAGCGTGCGTACATTCCCTTGTAGAGCTCACCCTGTAGCGAGCTCGAGCGAGTGGAAGAGGGCTTCGAGTTCCTTGCGGTTCTGAAAGCTTCGCACGGGCATTTCCTGCTCTACCTGCTGTCGAAAATCGGCTAGATCATCATCCATTGCCTTGTCTGACTGCTTGAACCATAGCTCGACGCGTCGAGGGAGCAATCCCGCCTCCATCTGCGCTCGCGCGATGCGAAACTCTCGCAGGGTGAACTCTCCCAATGTCGTGTGGTACATGACGATGCAGATACCGCACTCACAGAGGGCGATATCGTATTCTTCTTGCTTGTGGAGAATGCCCATTGCTGGGTCCATGTGTTCCCATTTCACCAGCTCGATCTGGCGCTGCTGAGCTCGGAGTTGCTCGTTGAGATCAAGCACGAGGGGGGATAGGATGAGTCGCTCATACTTCAGCTCTGAGGATGAGGCGAGAAAGATCTTGATTCTGGTCATGATGGAAGCTCCGCGCGGAGTTCGGCTATTTCTTCACGAATAAAGTGAACGACTTTCTCCTGTCCTTGTTTTCCTATTAAAATGACCAGTGATTTTTCGAAATACTCGATCGCCGTTGCATATTCTTCCTGTGCTTGATAAACCCACGCGATATTGCTGAAACTCGTGGCGATATAGGGATGCTGCGGTGGAAGAATCTCTTGGAAGATGGCTAGTGCTTTGAAAAAGAAGTCCAAAGACTGGAGGAAATCACCCTGTGCGTGGTAAACCCCCGCAATATTGTTGAAACTCATGGCGATATCGGGATGCTGCGCTGGCAGAGCCTCTTGCCTGATGGACAGAGCTTTGAGGTGGAAGTTCAAGGACTGGGGGAAATCTCCCTGTGCTCGATAAACCTCCGCAATATTGTTGAAGCTCATGGCTATATGGGGATGCTGCGCTGGCAGAGTCTCTTGCAAGATGGCTAGTGCTTTAAAGTGGAAGTCCAAGGACTGGCGGAAATCCCCCTGTCCTTGATAAATCACCGCAATATTGTTGAAACTCACAGCCATATGAGGATGTTGGGCTAACAGAACCTCTTGCCTGATGGCTAGAGCTTTGAAGTGGAAGTCCAAGGACTGGCGGAAATCCCCCTGTGCTTGGTAAACCTCCGCAATATTGTTGAAACTCGTGGCGATATCGGGATGCTGCGCTGGCAGAGCCTCCTGCCTGATGGCTAGAGACTTGAAATGGAAGTCTAAGGACCGAGTGAAATCCCCCTGTGCTCGATAAACCCCCGCAATATTGTTCAAACTCGTGGCGATATGGGGATGCTGCGCTGGCAGAGTCTCTTGCCTGATAGCTAGAGCTTTAAAGTGGAAGTCCAAGGACTGGCGGAAATCTCCCTGTGCTCGATAAAGTTCCGCAATATTGTTGAAACTCGTGGCGATATGGGGATGCTGCGCTGGCAGAACCTCTTGCCAGATAGCTAGTGCTTTGAGGAGGAAGTCCAAGGACTGGCGGAAATCCCCCTGTGCGTGGTAACCCCCCGCAATATTGTTGAAAATCATGGCGATATCGGGGTGCTGCGCTGGCAGAGCCTCTTGCCTGATGGCTAGAGCTCTGAAATGGTAATCCAAGGACTGGGGGAAATCCCCCTGTACTCGATAAAGCTCCGCAATATTGTTAAAACACGTGGCAATATCGGGATACTGCGCTGGCAGAGCCTCTTGCCAGATAGCTAGAGCTTTGAAAAGGAAGTCCAAGGACTGGGGGAAATCTCCCTGTGCTCGATAAACTCCCGCAATATTGTTGAAACAGGTGGCAATATCGGGGTGCTGCGCTGGCAGAGCCTCTTGCAAGATAGCTAGAGCTCTTTGATTGACCGCCAATGCCTCCTCATAAAAGGCATAGCTATCCAAAAAGAGAGCATAACGCTGTAAGAAGTCTCCGTACTCGAGTGCATGTATCTTCGGGTAGCCTAGCTCCTGAGCATCGAGGTCCGCCTTGGCGTAGGCATTGCGTGCTTCCTGCACGCGCTCCTCTATCTTGAGCTCAGAATCCGCGAGGGCGGCATCAATCTTGAGCAGCCACGCCTTGTATCCCTGCTCCATGCGCTCATAGGCTTCTTTGGCTCGTGCTCTGTGCTCCCTATAATCACGATGATACTCCTGCTGATCTCGCTCGAGTAGCTCGGTATTCAGCGTCCTATTGGCACTCGTAGCATCACCCGCGTGGAACTGCCGTATCGCCTTGCGCGTGCGGCGGTCGATGCGCTGGGTGGAGAGCTCCGAGGCCCTGCGGGCAAGGCCAAAGAGAAAGCCCTGATACTGGTCGAACTCCTCCTGCATCTGCGCCCGCGCGTAAATAGAGCGTGCCCGCTCTTGCCTCAGCTCCTCATCATCGGGGGAGGAGCTGAGAGCCCTATCGCAGGCAGCAATGCTCATCGTGAGCTCCTCAATCGCCTCACGCAAGCGAAGGTATTTCTCATTCCTCGCGGCAAAATCGAGATGATCGAGACTGACAAGAGCTACGCCATCAATGCTCACTTGCTGCTTCTCGACCTGGAGAAGATCTCGCGTACTGCTCCCATGCTGCCGCTCCAGCTGGAGGAGAAACTCCAATCGTAGGGTATCCACGTGCTCAAACTGACAATAGAAATGCCCATAATCCATCTGAAACTCATCCTTAAACTCCTTGAGCTCAGCGCTCAGATCACTCGATTTCTTAAAAAAGACATAGAGCGAGCGCGGATTTTGCCCCGCCTTGTGCTGCTCATAAGCGACAGAGAGGTCATCCTCGGAGTGTGCACCTAGCTCCTTGTGGTAGAGCACGAGACACATATTGCTAGGATCGAGGAGCTTTCTGTATTCCTCCGCCCGCTGAGCGCTGCTGGGCTGCATGTGATCCCAGCGTGCGAGCTTGAGGGCGATGCCTCGCCTCTGCATCGACGCATCTATGCGAAGGATGAGATCGGAGAACTCCAGCTCCTCCAACTCCAAATTTGGGCAGTATGCTAGTAATACTCCGACACGCTTGGGCTCAATGCTATTCTTTGTCATTAAAAGAGAAGTTAGCATAGTGACTAGATACCGTAAAGAAAATAAGTCGTCACGCGATATTTTCTAAGCACTCGCGGGAAGCCTCTTTGCCCGCTTCTGAACCTAGGTTAAGAACGGAGCTGCCATGACGCAAGAGCCTTGTCAGCATAGGACACATGTGCTAGCATGCGCTGCACAACATGATGTATAGTCTTCTCCTTCTCGCTATCTACTTTGCCTTCTTGAGCATGGGATTACCCGATGCGCTCTTGGGGGCTGCATGGCCGTCGATGCGCGCTAGCTTTGAGGTGCCGCTGTCCTATGCGGGCATCATTTCGATGCTCGTGACGCTTTGCATCATTATCTCGAGTCTTTCGGCGGCGAGCCTGACGCGACGATTGGGGAGAGCGCGGCTTGTTTTTGCCAGCGCCTTGCTCAGCGCGCTCTCCTTGATGGGCTATGCTCAGGCTGATTCTATTGTCGAGCTCGCGCTCTTTTCTATCCCCTATGGCTTGGCAGCGGGGGCTATTGATACCTCATTGAATAACTACGTCGCCCTCCATTACTCAGCACGCCACATGAGCTGGCTGCATGGCATCTGGGGTATAGGCGCGGCGACGAGTCCTATCATCATGAGCCTCAGCCTGAGTCAATACGGCGAGTGGCAGATGGGATACTGGATCGTCGCGGCCTTGCAATTGACCATCGCCCTCGGGCTCTTGCTCTGCATCCCTCTCTGGAAGGAGGAAAAAAGTGCCCCCGCCCCTGCCGACGAGCGAGAAACGCCGCGCCCCATGGGCAACATCGCCGCGCTCAAAACACCCGGTGTCCTCTGCGTCCTCATGTGCTTTTTTGCCTACGGCTCGCTCGAAGTAGCCGGTGGGCTCTGGGCGGCCTCCTACCTCGTCGATTGCAAGGGGCTCTCGCCCGCGCTCGCGTCGGGCTACGCGAGTCTCTATTTCATGGGCGTGGTAGGCGGGCGCTTTCTCTGTGGTTTTGTCGCGCCCTATTGTAGCGAGCGCAGGCAGATTCTCTCGGGGGTGGGGCTCATGCTGCTAGGCGTGCTGCTGCTGCTGCTGCCTCATGTCGCTCTTGTCATGCTGGGGCTCTTCCTCATTGGGGTGGGTGGTGCTCCTATCTGTCCTGCTCTCTTTCATGCGATTCCGCGCTATTTCGGCGAGGAGCGATCTCTGGCGATCACGGGGCTTCAGATGGCCTTTTCCTACCTCGGGGCGAGCTTGATGCCTCCTTTCATGGGGCTTCTCGCAGAGCTGGCGGGGCTGGGCATCTACCCGCTCTATTTGGGCTTCTGGAGTGGCTTCGTCCTGCTGATGATGATCTTGCTCGGGCGCAGCCTAGGGCAGGAGAAGAAACGCACTCTGGGCTAGTGGAATGCGTACTCCCTCATAACAGGGAGAGTGTAGAGCGCACGCGGAGCTCACCGTCCGCGTCCACCTGCATGTAGATGACAGCCAATTGATTCTCCTGAATAAAGGCGGGGACGCGCTCCGCGGGCATGGCCATGATCGCTGTAGCGAGGGCATCCGCCTCGGCGGCATGGCTGCTAACGACGCTCACGGAGACAATGCCATTGTCCACGGGGTAGCCTGTCTGGGGGGAGATGGTGTGGGCGTAGTTTTTGCCCCCCTTGGTGAAGTAGTTTCGGTAATTCCCCGATGTGGCGAGTGCTTGATTCTTCAGCGTGAGCACGAGCTGTTGGCCTTGGGATTCTTGAGAGCTGGGCCGCTCAATGGCGACATGCCAGCCCTGCTCCTGCTCACTGCGTGAGCCCGAGGCTAGGATCTCCCCGCCGATTTCTACGATGAAGTGCTCATAGCCATGCTCTCGCAGTAAGGTGGCTATTCTATCCACGCCATAGCCCTTTGCGAGCGCGGAGAGATTCATGATGACGTGGGGGCTTTCCTTCATGATCTGGCTCTTGTGGGGGTGGAGAGCGATCTTGTCAAAGCCCACGGAGGCGAGAGCACGGGCGATATCGCGGCGGGAGGGGATTGTTTTTTCAGCCGATTTTTGACGGCCAAATCCCCACAGCTCGACGAGTGCCCCCACTGTGGGGTCAAAGCAGCCCTCGCTGAGCTGATACACCTGCTGGGTCATCCTCAAGAGACGCTCCATGTCTGGGGATAGATCGAGCCACTGCTTGGCTGGAGCCTGATTGAGCAGGGAGAGCTCGGAGTTGGCATCATGGATGGACATGTGCGCCGAGATGCGATCGAGCTCCGCCGTGATCCGCGAAGGGAGCTCACCTAGCTCTTGATCTGTCCTGACCTTGATCTGGTAGTAAGTGCCAAAGCACCTCCCCGCTATGGTCTCAATACGCGCTTCTTTCCCCTCCCTCTGCCCACGCATCCCCCACCCTGCTAGCAGGGCGAGGAGTACGAAGAGTGCTAAGAGGATACGTACAAGCATCTCGGTGGATTAGCCAAGTTTTTTAGGGGTACGACCCTTTTTGAATATCCCCTTTGCCAAATCGAGGAATGCTCCACAGGGGCAGAGGTAGCGGCACCACGCACGCGGGATAAAGGTGGAAATCACCAAGGCCACGCCGAAAATGATCAGCGCGGATAAGGGCGCGTACTCAAGCTTGAAGGCCGAAAAAGGCTCTATATTCGCGATCTCCGCCCCCATTCCCAAAAAGAGCAGCAAGAAGCAGCTCAGCAGCACGACCATTCTCATGTGATTGAGCCACTTCGACAGCCTTATTTTCAGATTCACTTTAACCCCCTTTGCCATCAGGTCTTGAGCCGCACCGAAGGGGCAGAGGTGGTAGCAATAAAAATTCTTCCCCGTGAAGGCAGGAATCAAGATCGAGGCCACGAAGATCAGAAACAAGGGAATCTCCATCACACTAGGCACACCATGCAGCACCCATGAGGAGAACTTGCTCACCGACAAGAGCGAGCCGTGCCACATGCCCAGCACCACGAGCGAAGCGACAACAAAGGTCAGATGCAGGGGCTTTGTCCTCCTAGGAGCAAAGAATGAGACCAGAGCGAGCAGCCCTACCACCGAGATGCTCAGAGCCTTGATCCAGTCCGCCTGAGTCAGCGAGGAAGAAGAGCTCACGCTCTTGCCCAATGTCGCGTTGAGAGAGTGCTTCATCGTCTTGGCGACACCCACACTCGACATCGTGGCACCGCTGACAGCATCCACCTCCACCTCAGCGGCTGTGGGCACATCCTTGCCTACCCAGTGCGAGAGAATACCAGAGTCGAGCACTACCTTGAAAAACTCGGGAGTCTCCGCATTCTTCAAGAACTTCACATCCTTGATCACCCCATGATCATCAATACCGATGACCAAGGGAATAGGCCCACCAAAGCCCGTGACATCAGGGGCTAATTCGCTGCTGAACAAAACCTGCGTGATCTGATGCTTCGGGTCAAAATCCACCCCCTCCGCCTTCTGATCATCGAAGGAAAAACCCAGTATCTCTTTATTCGCCAAGGCAAGCAAGGCGATCAGACCGCAAAAAATGACGATATTCAAGACGCGCTTCATCACTTCACCCACTGTACTTTTTCTGGTTTCCACTTATCCTTGGCGGTTTTTTCGTATTTCGGATAGCCCAAGGCGATCAGGCAGAGGATGTTCTTATTCTGCGGAATCGTGAGGTACTCGCGCAGCATTTGCTCGCGAGCTGGCGAGGGATAGACGCTCAGCCAGACAGCCCCCAGTCCCATCGAATGCGCGGCGAGGAGGATATTCTGCGTGGCGATGGAGGTATCCGCCACCCAAAACTTGGTGAAATGCTGCTTTTCCTTGTAGGTATCCATATTCGCCAAGACGACGATGAAGGCCGCCGCTCCGTCATCCTCAGCCCCTTCTAGGAGTGCGGACGTCGCCTGCGCCTGCTCCAAGCCCAGCTCACCGGCCTTGACCTGCTTGGCCATGACTTTTATCTTCTTGAGCAGCTCGGGCTCTGTCACAACGATGAACTCCCAGGGCTGCATGTTGCCCGCCGTCGGGGCAGACATGCCAGCTTTGAGGAGTTTTTCTAGTTGAGCTTCTGTAAGAGGCTCGTCTTTGAAGCTACGTATACTCGTGCGGGTGAGCATATTGTTATAAACGGCTTCTTGCTGATCGACACTGCCCGAGGCTGTGCTAGATCCCTTTGTGTAGAGCAGGTAGGCGACACAGAGGATGAGCGCTATGCAGATGATTTGATAATTCGTTTTCATCGTGATGGGGTTTCTTTGGCTTATCTATCCCAAGTGATTTTCTCGGGCTTCCACTTATCCTTGGGCGCAGCCTCGGTATCGGGGTAGCCGAGAAGGATCATGGCAAAGGGGGTTTTATAGGGGGGCAGCTTCAAGAGCTCGCTTGTTTTAGCCATTCTCTCAGCAGAGACTTTTTGCATCTCAGAATAGACGCCTGTCCACACAGAGCCTATTCCCATGGCATGGGCTGCGAGCAGAATATTCTGAGAGGCGGCAGCGGCATCTTGGGGACCGTATCCTCCCATATGGGGCTTATCAATGTAGCTCTCCTGATTGATCACGACAGCAATGGCGGCGGCGGCCTTCGGTGACATGGCGGCGTACTCGTTGATGGTCGCGTATTGGGCGAGCGTGTTCTTGTCCGTGATGATGACAAACTCCCATGGCTGGACATTGCCCGCGGTGGGTGCGGACATGCCGGCTTTGACGAGCTTCTCGAGCGTGTCGTCGCTGATCGCCTTGTCTGAGTAGGAGCGCACGCTGGAGCGCGTCATCATATTCTCCAAGACAGCCTCCTCCGCATCGTTACCCGCGGTGCGGTTGAAGGCGAAATAGGCGGTGCTCAACGCAAGGATAACGCAAAGTATTTTATAGTTGATTTTCATAATTGTCCTATCGGAAATCTAAAAAAAAGATACGCCTTAAATGAAAGAGTGTCAATATGAATTGTTAGAAGCCTAAACTTTCGATATTCAAACATCTCCTATTAAAGGACTAGTACACCATATCATAAACACTTTTTATTTAGTAAGTAATCGCAAATCTATCTTATTGATGCGGCGGCATCATCATGGACGGAGAGGCAGCACGAGCAGCTCGTCGAAAAAAATCGTCGAAAAAATATATTTTTTTGCGACACGGCTGTAGATTATGTAGTTCTTTTTCGTTCTCATACAATACTCTCCTTCGAACCAACAACATACAAATGCCATGAAATCGAATTTAATGAACATTGTCTCTCTGCTCCTCATTCCACTAGGCAGCATCAGCGCCGTGAATGCCGCAGAGAATAAAAGCAAGTACAGTGATACGAAAATCGCCATCGCAGGCGACAAGGTAGACCGCAACGACGACGACAAGCTCAACAAGAGAGAGTTAGACCGCCTCAAGGATCGCTACGCTGAGAATAGAGCCAAGGCAAAAGAGCGTATCATGAAAAAATTCGACACGGATGGCGACGGCAAACTTGACAAAGAAGAGCAAGAGGCTCGCAAAGAGCATCGTCAGCAACTCCAACAGAAGCGCAGGGAAAAAATCCTCAGCAAGTACGATACCAATGGAGATGGAAAGATCACAGGCGAAGAAAAGGAACTCAGGCAAGAGCAATCCACAAGAACCGCCAAAATCTCCCCTGGGCGCATCGCGGATAAGAACAAGAATGGCAAGCTATCCCAAGCCGAGCTAAACCAATTCGCCGATCGTTATGAAGATGTAGCAGATGAATCCATTGATGAACTCTCTGACGACTCCTCTGATGAAGAGGCGGAAAAAAATAGAGGGAGAACCAAAGTAGTCAATCGCAAGGTAGTCAACCGCAAAGTCGTCAGACCCAAGCTCGTCAAATGCAAAGCTCGCCAGCAAAAAGCTGCAAAGCAGCCCAAGCTCAAAGCTGCAAAATCCAAAGCTAGCAAGAATAAATCCACAAACGGCCCCAAGTCCCATTCTGCTAAGCCAAAGAAAAACAAAAAGAAATAAGTGAATCGCGAAGCCTCAAGATCAGCAATCTTGAGGCTTCTTACGCATGAGACGATGTGATTCGTCGCGATATCACAAATAATCCGAGGGAAATGCAGACAAAAAAGAAACGCTATCCCATCGCATCGAGCAGCCGTGCGATTCATTCCACTGATCCACGAGAATGCATTGCACGTCGATATCGAACGTAGCGGCTATTACTTTGGCTTGGGTTAATGGGGGAATTGCGACTTGCGTACTTGATTAGATAGAGCCCATCTTGTTACATGAACTATCGTCAAAGTAATAATACACGCCAAGCTAATAATAAGGAAATCATGACCAAGCCTTCGCCTGACTGACGGATCATTAATTTTTTCAAAGCATGGCAGAACATATTTCAACACTCAACAATAATCTTAGCAAAGAGCCTGTAAGTCAATCTCCGTAAAGCGAGGGAAGCGAGGGAAGCGAGGGAAGCGAGGGAAGCGAGGGAAGCGAGGGAAGCGAGGGA
>CAYJOV010000065.1:0-12243 GCA_964371905.1 uncultured Akkermansia sp.
GGCGTTGACCTGCTTGTGGTTGGTCGGGACGCTGAGGGCGTTGACCTGCTTGTGGACGCTCGGGACGCTGAGGGCGTTGACTGGCTTGTGGACGCTCGGGACGCTGAGGGCGTTGACTGGCTTGAGCTGGGCGAGGGCATTTTCCGCACTTGCAGCTTTGTGGGCGTTGACCGCGCTTACCTGCCTCGGGACGCTCGGGGCGTTGACCGCGCTTGCCTGCCTCGGGACGCTCTCTTCTTTGAGGCTTCTTAGGAGCTGCGATAGCTGCGGCGAATTCTGCCTTGTCGAGCTGACCGTCCTTGTTGCGGTCGAGCATATCAAGTGCTGTGCGAGGCGTGCCATTCATCTGAGTGTCACGAGCCTTCATCATCTCTGCTCTGTCGAGCTTGCCATCCTTGTTCGTATCGTAGGCGGCGAGAATCGCGGCTTTTCTGGCCTTCATCTGCTGCTCGCGCTTGGCAATCATCTTGTAGATCTCTGCCTTCTTGGCTTCGAATGCCGCTGTCTCGGTGGCGTCAAGCTTGCCGTCTTTGTTGGCGTCAAAATGCTTCGCAAGGCGGCGTTCCATAGCGGCCTTCATGTTGGCTACTGCTGCGGCTTTGTCCGCTTCGCTGAGCTTGTTCATTCTGTTGTGCGGCTTGCCACCCTGTGGCTTGGAGCCTTTGGGGCCTTTACCTTTGGGGCCTTTGAAGGCTGCTTTTTCATCAGGGCTGAGCTTGCCGTCCTTGTTGCTGTCGTACTGGGCGAGCATGGCGGCCTTGCGCTGGTCGGACTTTGCCTTCTTGAGGGCGGCGAGCTTGTTCTCAGCTGCTGCGTATTCTGCTGCATCGAGCTGACCATCAGAGTTGATGTCCATGAATTGGAGCAGGGTTGGGGAAATGGGCTTGGGTGCAGGCATGCTTTTCCCTCCGCAGTGAGCCATCAGAGGTGTTGCAAACAGGGCAATGAGGAGTAATGAGGATTTCATATTGAGATTGAATAAATGATTTAATGCATTTTTGAGAGTGCCTAGCGGCGCTCACTTACAAGAACGGATTCTTCTACGAGGAATCTACAGATAAACTTGGTTGTTAGATTTTAAAATAAAGAAAGATCCCATAGGCTGGTATCATGGCTGGGGTACATGGGGCTGAGACTGCTGCTAGGACTGCGGGGTGATGGGCTTGAGCTTCTCGCCGATGTAGTGCTGAGTACCGGTGGCTTGGGGCTTTTTCTTGCCCTTGGATGAGCTCTCTTTGCTGGGCTTGCGAAGGCTATCGAGTGCCTCATCGAGTAGACCGCCGTCGTCGAGCAGGGTGGCGATGTAGGTATCGAGAGATTGTTGCCACGCGAGGGCGAGCTTCTGAGCGGTGGGGTGCTGGATGGGGTGCTCGCGGAGGTAGCGCACGTAGTCCTGCTGGAGCTGCTTGAGCTGGCTGCGAATGAGCTTTTCTTGCTGCTCAAGGGCTGCCTTGGCGAGACTGGCGTAGTCTTGCGTATTCTCCGCGAGGTAGAGCACCTTGCCATCGAGGGGGCTATGGGTCTCACCCAGCGAGGGGATGTGTAGTGCGGCCTCACTCCATACGGGGAGTGTGGCTTGCCCTTTTGCAGGGGCACGGGGGACAAAGTAGCTGTCGCGCTGCTGGGTGCCTAGTGTGATGAGGCTGGGGTAGTAGTAGCCAAAGGAGGAGGCGAGCTGCTGATCCATCGCGGAGAGCATGTTTTGCCGCGGCGTGTCGGCGGAGCTTTTCGGAGCGGGGAGGTAGAGGGAGCGATCGAGGAAGGCGCCTGCGTATTCCCCTTTCTTGAGAGCCTGCTCGTCGAGGACGGTGAGGTGGAGGCAGGAGTTGAGCCTGTCGGCGAGGAGGCGCGAGAGCCCGCCGATGAGGTCCCACTGAAGCTCGCGGTGGAGGGCGGGCTCCATGCTCGCAGGGATGGGGAAGTAGTTTTGCTCAGGGGTGGCAAGGCGGCGCGGGGCGATGGCATTGGTCGCGAGGGGGCGCGTGCAGAGGAGCTGGAGCTGCATCGCGCCTTTCTTGTGGGGATCGAGTCGTACGGCGATGCCCTGCCCTTGCTCGGCGTAGACGAGGTAGTCCTCGCTCATGCTGCGGTACTCGGGGGGGAAGGTGGCTTGCACCTCCTCGCGGGTGAACATGGTGTGCGGGCGGATTTTTTTCAACAAACTCGCGGGGATGTCCTTCACGTTGGTGGCCTGTTGGAGCTGGGTGTAGAGCTCTTTTTTCTCCTTGGATGTGAGTGTCTTTGTGCGGATGACGCTCTTGGTGGAGGTGTCGTAGCAGAGCAGGGCGCGGCCTTTGCGCGCGAGGATGAAGCGCTGCGGGTAGTTGAGCTCGCGTCCGAGGATGCTTTTGTCACTGACGACGCGGCGGAGCTCGGGGGTGAGCTTGTCTTGGAGGGACTTCACGAGCTCTTGCTTGTCGCGCTGGCTGATTTTCTCGTACTGGGCTGCGAGCGGCGCGCCTGAGGCGAGTAGAAGGAGGGCGGTGAGCAGGGGGAGTGTGCGGGGAATGATCATGGAGATGGCTTGGGGGCTATCACGGCATTCTAGCAGAATGTATCACAGATGACGAGGGAGAAGATCTCGAAAGGGCGATTAAAAGGACGATTAAAGGGCGACGAGCTTGGGGTCGGGAATCTGCCTGACATGCGACATGCCGCTGTTGGGATGCCCGCCAGATGCCCTCACGAGGGTGTAGAGCGTGACGGTGAGGGTGGCTTGCAGCTGCTGGAGCTCAGGGGATTGATTGAAGCTAAAGTGACAGAAATCATGGATGAGGTCCCCCGCGCTGCGTGTCTGCTGATCGAGCAGCGCATAGTGGCGAAAGCCTCGCTCATAGAGCGCGCTGAGCTGCTCTTGGCTGAGGTTGCCGCGCTTGCCTTGCAGGGTGTGGATAGCATTCTTGCAGTCGCAGCGTTGGAGCAGCTCGGCGATGGCGAGGCGCGGGGCGGTCTGGTAGGGCTGCTGGCGACGCAGGGAGAGCTGCTGGAGATGCTCGCGGCGTAGCGGGCAGGTGGAGAGGCAGCGATCATTGGCAATGATGATGTAGCGTGATGCCTCCGCAGCGAGGGGGTCATAGATCTCGCGGCGCGCTGCGTCGCGGGGATGGAGGGCGACGCGGTCGTATCGCTCGGCGAGTCGCTGGTAGAGGGCGGCTGTGCGTCGCTGCTTTTCGCTGGCGATGCGATTTGGGTGCGCGTAGAGGGGGAGGCGGGGATAGTGCGCGCGCAGGTGGTCACGCAGCGCGTCGCTCGCGATCCAGAGGCTGTTGAGAGGGGATTTGCTCAGCTCCTCGACGAGCCCTATGCCGTAGTCGTCGTCGATGCTCTCGGCAGGGATAAAGGGGTTGTCAAAGCAGAGGCTCACCGCAATGCCTGCCGCATTGTACTGGCGCACGCGCTGCACGAGCAAAGCATCGGGGAAGAGCGCGCGCTGCCCGAGCCAGTCGAGCGACCAGAGGCAAGGGGGAGTGGCGACGACGTGGCGCAGCTGGCGCGGTGCGAGGTATTGCTTCAGATAGCCATGTAGGGCGAGCAGCTCGTCGTCAAAGCGCAGTGCCCCGCCTATCATCCATTGGGCATCGAGTAGGGGCTGGAGCAGGGTGCGGAGATTGGCTGGGTCGAGGGGGCTAGACATGGGAAAGATGAATAGGGTTGGGGATAGGAATGATTAAATCTGGGGCTGGTAGCTCTCCCAGAACAATTGTCTGATACCGTGCATGACACTCTCATGGGTCTCGTCCGTGCGCAGCATGAGGCGCAGCAGCTCGGTGAGGTAGGGAAGGGCGCTGCCCATGCCCCGCCCCTGTACCTTGAAGTGGCGAAATCCCATGGCGTAGATCCCCGCGATCTCGTCATGCGAGAGGGCGAGCGTGCCCTGCGTGGGGTGGAGTAGCAGCTGGTAGATGTTGCCACAGCCATTGCCACTTTGCACCTTGCTGAAGGGGGCGCTGTCGTGTCCGAGGAGGTTGAGGGTATTCGCACTCAGATCGCGGTAGTGCAGATGGCGTATGGGGCAGTGGCGTACGCAGTATTCATTGATCAGCGCGATGAATCGCTCGGGCTCGGGGAGTGTCGCGAGAAAGTCGGGGTCGATGACATCATCGGGGTGCAGCATGACGAGGTCGTACTCGTCGAGGTAGCGCTTGTAGAGGTCGAGCTTGCCCTTGCCGTGTACTTGGGTGATCTTGAGGATGGAGGTGATGCGCAGTAGATGGGGGTAGTGCTGCTTGAGATGCTCGTTGAGCAGGTCGCTGCTGAGGATGACTCCGTTGCGCGCATCGGGCTTGTTGAGCTCGCTGCAATACTCGTTGGCGCTCTTGTCGAGGAGGTGCTTGAGCCTCAACTGGGTGTTGCTCGCGGTGAGCAGGACTCCTATCTGGCGCGCGGCGTAGGCCTTGAGAGACACAGCGTGGGCAGCATCGGACGGGGGCTGCTTCATCACGCGCCCACTATTCCATAGCAGCGAGGGCGAGCCATGGACGTAGGCTATAGGCTGCGCTATGCCTAGTATCCTTTGGCAAAAGTCATGAAAGGCGAGTATGTCTTGGTCGAAGATAAAGGCTCCAGATATGTCCCATATCGCTTGCGGCCATCTCGGAGGAAGATAGGGTGAAAGGGGGGTCATACTAACGATTAGATTTACACAAAAATCCTTGATCTGTCTAGCATTTTTTATGGCTAGAATAACGATTTTTTTCGTGAATTCATGACTGCCATCAATGGCACAAAGAGGGAGAGAAAAGCAAGGCTTCTCTCTCCCTCTAGGCGTTTATTCTCTCTCTCAAAAAAAATGGTGAATGCGGGGATATCGGCGAGTGAGCTCGATTATTTCTTTTTCCCCTTTGTACGGGCTGCTTTGCGGTATTCTTGCAGTGCCTTGCGCTCGCTGGGGCTCAGCTTGCCATCGCCGTCTTTGTCGAAGCGCGCTTGGAGCTCGGCTTTCATTTTGCTCTGGCGTCCTTCCCCTTTAGCATAGAGGGGGGAGCTAATAATACCGAGGATGAGGCTGCAAATGGTGATGGTGGTTAGTGTCTTCATGGCGAGGAGGTGAGGGGTGAACTTTCTATCTTTAAGAACGTGGCTAGGGTGGATTAATCTACATGTTTTTTTGTGCGGAGTCCAGAGCAGATTTATTATCCTCATGATAAAGGCTCTGCTTGACAGTAGCTGCATAACAGGGGATAATCCGCGCATGTCCACAGATCTTGATACGAGTCATGAGCGCATCCTCCCTTTTCAATTCCCCCATCTGGAGCTCATTGAGACGGCGCGTCAGCTGATTTTTGCGAGCGCGCAGCACGAGCCCGTGGGCAATGATCTCTCGGTGGTCAATCTGTATCTTCTCGCAGAGAAGTACAGCATTGAGCTCGCGATTGAGAATGGGGTACTCTACCGCTACTATGCGGATAATGCGCGCTTTGTGGGCTACACCTTCCCCTATGGGGCGGAGGACGATGCCGCACGCGAGCGAGCCTTGCAGCGCATCGAGTGCGACGCGGCTCTGCGGGGGCGACGCGCTGAGTTTTGCCTCCTCACGGAGGGAGATGTGGCTCATCTCCAGCGTCTGCGCCCCGATTGCTATGAGATGAGCACGCAGCGCGCAGATAGTGACTATATCTACTCGCGAGACGCTCTCTTGGCACTGTCGGGGACGCGCTATCACAAAAAGCGCAATCGACTCTCCCAGACACTGCGCCAGCTCGAGCAGCAGCAGCTAGAATGGCATAGCGTGCGGCTCGATCCCGCGCTCCACACACAGGCTATCCTCGAGCTCACGGAGCAATGGCGCATCCAGATGGTGGGTCATGAGCAGAGCACGAGCTCGGAGCTCGCAAGCATAGGACTCGCGCTCCAGCACTGGGAGGCTCTCCAGCTGGCGGGCTGTGGGATCTTCGTCGAGGGGGTCTTGCGCAGCTACGCGATCTGCTCCTACGCGCGGGAGGGAGAGCTCAACACGCATTTTGAGAAGTGCCACCCCGACTGGCGCCAGCTCTACGCGCTCATCAATCAAGAGACGGCGCGTCACTTCCCCGATGTCACCACGATCAATCGCGAGGAGGATCTGGGGCAGGATGGGCTGCGCCAAGCGAAGCTTTCCTACCACCCCTCACTGCTCATTCATAAATACCGCGCCTCACTCATCTCATGACCTCCCCTACCCCACATTACACTCTCAATGGAGAGAGCTACACGCTCGACTGCGGGCTCACCATCCCGCAGCTTCTCGCACGTCACGGCTACACGCAGGCGCGTGTCGCCATCGAGCTCAATGGCCGCATCCTGCCGCGCAGCTCCTGGGCTGACTACGAGCTCCAAGCTGGAGACAAGCTAGAGATCGTCCACTTTGTCGGAGGAGGCTGATATGACGGATACATTGGATACTTTGGATGCCGACACATGGCGTGCGGCTCTCATCGAGCGTATCACTCCGCCTGTCTATGAAAAGCTCTCCCGTGCCTCGCTAGCGATTGCGGGGCTGGGGGGACTCGGCTCACAAATCGCGCTCATGCTGGCGCGCGCCGGCGTCGGGCATCTGCATCTCGTGGACTTTGACCGCGTGGATGTCAGCAACCTCAATAGACAGGCCTACCGCATCGCCCATCTGCATCGCCCCAAGACGGAGGCTCTCAGCGAGATGATACGCGAGATCAATCCCTGTATGCGGCTGAGCACGGCGCAGCTGCGCGTGGATGAGAGCAATGTGTGGGAGATCTTTGCCCCCTATGAGCTGGTCTGCGAGGCATTCGACAAGGAGCAGAGCAAGGCGATGCTCGTCGAGGAGCTACTCGCACGCTCGGAGCGCGTGCGCATCGTGGCAGCCTCGGGGCTCGCGGGCTATGCGAGTGCGAATCTGATCCGCACGCGACGCGCCATGAGCCGCCTCTACCTCTGCGGGGATGGCGTGAGTGCACTGGCGGAGAATGAGCCGCTCGTCGCCACACGCGTCATGCTCTGCGCGGCTCATCAGGCGCATATGCTGCTGCGCCTCATCCTCGATGAAGAGGAGGTCTAGCCACTACCTCATTCTACGATCTTGAACTTCATTGGGAGGAAAGGCTTCTCTAGGCTCAGCTCTTCGCCGTGCTATTCTTGGAGACGCGAGAGCTAGACTCCCCCGCGTCGTCGCCAGGGAGCGGACCGCCGCGAGTGCGGAGACGCTGAGCGGGGCGTGCCTTGACACGCAACTCAATCTTCTTCCCCTTAAACGTAACCTTTCGCGAGCTAAAGAAAGTAGCATCCAGCTCATGACCTGCCCCTGCAGGTGAAGGCGTGGGGGCTGCCGTGATGTCTTGAGCAATGCGTGCGCGCAGCTGCGCAACACTCAGCTCACCCTCAGGAGTGCCCTCGCTCGCCCCTGTGCCCGCCTCGGCAGCGAGGCGCTCATCGCGCAGCTCCTGAGCCTGCTGCTCGGGGATGACCGTGGCGATGAGGTCTTCACCGGGGACACCGAGACTCTGAGGATTGGCTCGGAGGTAATTCTCCAGATCCAGATCGGGGGTCGCGCCATGGTGGACAGCGCGATCATAGGCGCGTGAGGCATCGGCGAAGCGACCTAGGTCAATGTAGATGCGCGCCATGTTGTAGTGGGCGTCGCCGAGCTCGGGATTGAGCTTGATGGCGGCGGCGAGGTACTTGAGTGCCTTCTCATGCGCTCCATTGAGCGTCTCAATATTGGCGAGGTAGAAGAAGGCGTCCTCGTTGGCCGGATCGTATTCCAGACAGCGGCGGAATTGTGCGGCCGCGGAGCCGAGCTGGTCGAGCAGGTAGTAGGCCGTGCCCATGAGGTGGTAGCTGCTGGCATGCTCGGGAGCGAGGCGGCTGGCGCGCTGCAAGAAGTGGATAGACTCCTCGTGCTTGTTGCGGTGCAGGAGGATAGAGCCGAGATTCACCAGCCCCGCGAGGTGGTCGGGGTGCGCGTCTACGAGCGTGCGATAGAGCTGCTCGGCGGCGGTGTAGCGCTGCGCGGCAAAGGCTTTTTCTGCCCCCGTGGCGAGTGCCTCGACCTCAAGGCCTGCGCGTATCGCGACGGCGGTCTCCTTGGCGGCGATGGCGGCGGCTTCTCGCGCTGCCTCGCTGGCGGCCTCACTCACAGCGGCATCGGTGGCCTTGCTGCGTGCCGCTTCAGCGGCCTCCGCGCTCTGGACGGCTTGGATGAGCGTGTCCTCGAGGTGGGTGAGGTCGAGGGCGTTTTCATTTTCGATTTGTTCGAGTGAGGAGAGCAGCTGCGGATTCTGATTCTTCATCTGCTTGTAGGCATCGAGGAGGAGGCTTTGGGCTTTTTTCTGCTGCTCGAGATTGCTCTTTTGCTTCGCCACGATGCTGCGCAGCAGTTGATTCTCCTCCTGCATGGCGGGGTCTAGGGTGGGCTTGCCCGCATTGGCATTGAGCTCACCCTCCAGCTGGTGCATGCTCTCGCTGAGCTCGGAGATGCGGCGGCGGTAGCCGAGATTCTCATCGTAGATGCGGGCGACCTCGTCGCGGAGGCGGTCGCTCTCTTCGCGGGCTTGGGCGAGCTGGCTGACCAAGACCTGCTGCTCATCGCCTTGGGCGGAGACCTGAGCCTCAAGCTGGGCGACGCGCTCTTCGGCTTGCTTGAGCTGGCTGCTCAGCGTGATATTCTGATCGAGGAGTGCCTTGGTCTTCTCGGGGCTGTTGAGCTCGACGATTTCCTTGAGGCGGCTGTTCTCGGCGAGCAGCTGGCTGTGCTCCTGACTGATGAGCTCGTGGCGGGCTTCGAGCTCACTGAGCTCCGCTTGGAGAGCCTCGGCTTGCTTCTGCGCCTCTTGGTGAGCGAGTGCTTCGTGATCGTATTTTTGCTGGAGCTCCTTGAGCTGCTTGTTGAGCGAGGCGACGACCTTGCCGCTGGCGTTTCGCTCGGTGGCGAGCGATTTTTCGAGGGCGGTGAGGCGTTTCTTATAACCATCGCGATTGAGCTCGGCGTTGAGGAGCTTTTGCTGGGTCTTCTCGTGGGTCGTGCGTAGCTCCTTGTAGGCGACCACCATGCGGCGTAGCTCTTCGCGTGTGCGCATGAGCTCGTTGTACATTTGGCGGTTGCTGGTGATGGTGCCTGGGGCGATGTGGGGGGTCTTGTCGAGATTCACCGAGCCTCGATTTCCTTGGTGGCTGGTGATCTCGGGGTTGAAGGGCTGGGGATTGCGCGCTATGGGGTTGCGCGGGCTGCGTGAGCCCTGATCCTTGAGCCTGCCTCGGTAGATGCGCAGATTGTCCGCGACCACCTTGCGGCGCATGCTCACGAGCTCCACACGCCATGTGGGGAAGTCGCGCACGATGGAGGCGAGGAGGCGCTCGGATTGCTGGGCTTGATTGATCGCAGCATGCCATTGCTTTTGGCTGGCGAGCTGCTCGGCCTTGCGACAGAGCTGGTAGGCGGTGAGATACTTATCGGCGATATCTTGATCATTTTGCTGCATGCTCCCTCTGACGGCATGCGTAAAGGGGAGTGCGAGCATCTGTGCGTGACTCTGACCTAGCAACAGGAGTCCCGCAAGAGCAAAGCCTGAGAGCAGAGTTGCGACAGGGAGGTGGCAGCGTGTGGAATAGATCATGATACAACGTTATTCTATCTAAAAAATAGGGGGATGCACAAGCTTTTTTTCTCCTGACGATTACTGATTGCTCTTAGAATCATCTGCTGAGCGACTTTTCTATCTCAGCGCTGAGAACACGCCCCATCTCAGCGCCTCACTCCTCGCTCAGCTCACTGGGCGGGAGGCGGGGCTGTTGGCGCGCAGATCGATGTAGGGTAGACTATTCCAAAATTCTCGTGCTGTGCGTGTTGTGATACCATCTAGCGCGATATAGCGCGTGCGCAGCAGGCTGGAGCTCGCATGCCCCATATCGAGCTGGAGCGAGGAGAGGTCGCGGAAGTGCTTCAGATGGTACGAGGCAAAGGTGTGGCGCAGGATATCGGCCTGCCACTGGGCAAATCCCGCGCTGCGCCTCAGCTCCCGCCAGCGTCTATCCCATGCGCGCGGGATGATGGAGCTCCCCGGTAGGGTGTAGGTGCAGACGCGGCGCAGCCATGTATGGAGGGCGGGATAGATAGTGACTTGGCGGTGCCCTCCCGTCTTGGAGTGCTGCGGGGGGATCTCGATGACCTTGTCCTTGAGGTTGACATGACTCCATGTGATGCGCTCGATCTCGGTGGGTCGTATGCCCGCCCAGAGGAGAAAGCCGAGGGCTGGCGCGCAGCTGCGATGCTTCGGCTCAAGGGAGGTGCGAAGGAGGCGCGAGAGCTCGCGTAGGGTCAGCGAGCAGATGCGCTTTTCGCTCAGATGAGGCGCGTTGAGCAGAGTAATGGGATTGTGCGAGCACCAACCGCGTCGCATGCCAAAGTTGAACACTCCATGCAAGATCACGTGGGCTTTGCGCTGCATGCTCGGCGTATCAAAGCACTCGGTGATGATGTGCTGGCAGTCCTCAGCGTTGATATTGCAGAGCGGGCGTAGACGCCAGCTGGGCGTGTGACGCATGATGCGCTCGGCGTATTGCTTGATCTCGGCTATGGTGCGCTTGCGACGGTGAGCCTTGTTGAGGATGAGGGCATCAATGACGCAGCCAAAGGGGAGGGTGCGCTTCTCTCGGGCGTAGGACTCAATACCGAGCTTGATGACATGGCGGCAGTGGCTCATCACCGCGCCCGAGTTGCTGAGGTCGTACTCGTGGCTGCTTTCGAGGATTTCTAGAGCGAGTCGCGCGGCATCGGCGGCACTCAGTGGTGCATGCTCTAGCAGGGCGCGGGCGAGCTCTTCTTCTTGCTGAAAGGGAGATTGAAGGGGCGTGCTGCCGATCTGATCGAGCTGGGCGCAGAGAGGGTAGTTCTCAGCATGCAGCTCGCTTTCACGCTTTTGCAGTGCATCTAGAAGCAGCTCCTCCATTTGCAAACTCAGGGCACTTTGAGCTCCTTCTATCTGATTATACACATCGACCATCACACATGTTTCTCTAGTTGATAGCAGTGTAGAAAAAGGTTCTGCCCCTATCAAAGAGCAGAACCTCAGGTGTGTGCTAAATCATTTATGAGCACCCATATGAGAACTGATTATCAAGTCTCAGAAAAAGAGTATAATTACCCAGCTTTTTTCCAATATTGTCTCATTATAATCAACACTTTATGACGGGCAACTTTTTTAAACTTTTTACTCATTGTCTCATCCGGCGCAAAGCGGAGTAGAATTGGAAATTGAGGTAGGCGAGATAGACCACGATGATGATGGTAATAAAGCTCCCTGTTTGGAAGGCCCAGAGGCAAAAGGGGATAGAGATGATGACTCCGACGGTAGCAGCTGCGTAATCATTATTGAGAATGGAGCCGAGCATCTTGTTGCCATCCAATGGGTAGAGTGGCACGAGGTTGAAGACTGTCCAGATGAAGCTGACGAAAAAGAGTTGATTATAAAAGATAAAGAGATTGACGCTGATAGGCTGATCTCCCGCAAGAACCTTGACGATATAATCTGTCATATTCCCCTCTATCTCAGCATTTGCAGTAAATAGAGAGCAAAAGGAGGAGTAAAAGGCGTACTGCATGGCCTCCCAGCCCGCCCCTGTTTGGATACCGAGAAAGACGACGGCTACCGCACCAGGTATGAGCCCTGCGAGGGGGCCTGCAAAGACGGTCCAGAAATAAGTCCAGCGTGTAAAGCGCGCACCCGCATGCGAAGCATAGCCGCCAAACCCCTCGATAACAACCTCAGGATAAGCACCTGCCAAACGACGCGAGGTCAGGGCATGCCCGTACTCATGAAACAAGATGGCAATGATGCCAGCGACGATGAAGAGTAGCACATGCATCACATCATCCGGATGGCTGATGCCAAAGCCGCCGCCGAGTAAGGCGAGGATAAGCCAAGTCATGGGACTAATACTTGTGGGTACTCCGAAGAGGCGAAATCGTAAGGTAAGAGCATTGAGCATAAATTGCATTGTGTAACTGTTTTGTGTGCGAACTATATCACAGATTCTATCAAGAATCAAGCCGTCGATCTGCCCTGCATGAGAAAAAAATTCAATTAAATGAAAAAAAAACTTGCATTATTATCTCCACACCGCTATAATCCCCCCGCACCCACCGCCCAGAGCGAGGGAGCAAAAAAGAAAATCCGGCGTAGCTCAGCGGTAGAGCGGATGACTGTTAATCATTAGGTCGTTGGTTCGACACCAACCGCCGGAGGAAAAGAAAAGCCTTGAAGTTTAAACGCTTCAAGGCTTTTTCGTCTTTGC
>CAYJOV010000066.1:0-12066 GCA_964371905.1 uncultured Akkermansia sp.
CGCCCCCGGCGCCCGGCCCGCCCCCCCGGGGGCGCGGCCGGGGGGCGCATAGGAGCGGGGCTTTGCTGCGCGTTTTGCTTTTGCTTTTGCTCTTGGAGGGCTTGGCTGGCCTGGACTGTCTATCAATATCTACTCTGGGAGTAGTGGGGGTGTCCATCGGAAAATGACCGTGAAGATCCTCCGAGCTGGACTCGGTAGGGGTCGTGGAATCGTGTTGAGACGTAGTCATGGGCTTATATGGGAGAAAAGCGTTCGAGTCGCATCGAAGGGCTCGGACATTGGCTCTGTGACGATGCGCTGCGGCACTGTCCAAGCAATGACGAGGCTGAATGTAGCCTATGGACTAGGCTTTGTCAATCACCTTTTTCACAACGTGTGGACAATGTTATTCACATGAATACTATATATAGTGTTTTATTGTGGGTAACTTTGCCCCTACGCTTCCCATTGTTTTGTTTGGGATGAAAAAATGATGCGCTCGGATGACTCTGTTTGCTCGCATAGTTTGAAGCGTCTGGGAAATGCCTTGCCTATTTTTCCGAAAAGCTGCATAATGAGTGCGTATGGACGCAGCGCAAAGCGAGATTCTACTCGCCCCTCTCTTAAAATCGGTCTCTCGGAGCTTCTATCTCAGCATGGTTTTTCTCCCTCCTGCGATGCGTCCTGCTGTGAGCATCGCCTACCTGCTCGCGCGCGCCAGTGACAGTGTCGCGGACAACTCACTCGCTCCGCCCGATGTGCGCGTGGAGCTGCTGCGCGGGATGAAGCTGCTGATTCAGGAGTCGGATCTGCGCGTTAGCGAGCAGGTGCTGCTGCTCGATAGAATCAGCGGTCCCATGGCGGATTCGCAAGAGTATCCTTCGGAGAAAAAGCTGCTCAAGCACTACCCCGACTGTCTGCGCCTGATGCGTGAGCTGCCCATCCATCAGCAGCACATCATTGTGCGCGTGCTCGAGACCATTCATGATGGTCAGATCTGGGATATCGAGTACTTCGAAAAGCAGGACTCAGTCCAGAGTGAGCAGGAGACGCTGCACTACTGCTACCGCGTGGCGGGCTGCGTAGGGGAGTTTTGGACGCGCATAGGGCAGGCGACACTGCCGCTCTATAGTCATCATCCTCATCTGGAGGACCTCATCGAGACGGGCATTCGCTACGGGCAGGGGCTCCAGCTGGTGAATATCCTGCGCGATCAGCGCGAGGACGCACAGCGTGGGCGCGTCTATCTCTATGGAGACGCTGGACTCTGGTCGCAGCGTGCGCGGCATTATCTTATGGATGGGGTAGCCTATAGTAAGCAGCTTGCAGGGATACGCTTACGCTTTACCGCTATGCTTCCCGCGCTGCTGGGACTGGCGACGCTGGACAAGATGGATGCGGCCACGAAGGCGGGGAAATCAGAAGAGAGGGTGAAGATATCTCGTATTGCGGTGTATTATAATGTCTTGAAGGCGGCTCTTTTCTCAATCTTTGCATGAAGGCTCGTAGTGATATTTATTTGAGCTGGGAGGCGTTTTTATGCTTGCTTTTGTTAGGTGAGTTGGTAGATTTGAATCGTTAAGAGAATTATTTATGAAGAATGTATTATTGCTATTATTGTCTTTCTGCGCGAGTCCTCTGGCTTTCGCGCAAAAGAATGTTGTGTCCAATGATTACTTTACGGTGAACTTTGTCGACCTCAACGCGAGGGAGGCGAATCCTGAATCCGATGCTGCCTATACGACTTCAGCGTGGGGTCAGTATAATACGGAAGCGGCGATCAATCAGGTCAAGGCGGGTATTCAAAACACGATTGACTACTGGGCCTCGCTGCTCGGGGAGAATCATCGCCCTTTGGAGGGGGATTTTCCCTCTTTTGGGGGAGAGGAGCTTAGCTGGGATCGTCGCGTGACCATCGACTTTGAGTTTGCTGCTGTTCCCTCTGTCGCTAGGGCTACGGTGATGACCTATGATTATAGTGACCCCAACTTCACTTATCCCACTCTTACTACGCCCAATGGCAATAGCTATGATAAGGTGTCAGGCGCAGAGCTCAAGCTCAAGACTGGCTACAACTTTCCTATATCTTTGGCTAATAATGGGCGCGCCGATATTGGGATTACCCTTGGCGCGGGGCAAAGCTTTTCCTTTGCCTCGGGGGCTGTGCCAGATGCGTTTGACTTTGAGAGTATTTTCTTGCATGAGATGACCCACGGCATGGGCTTTGAGAGCGATGCCTATACTTCAACTGGGTATAACGGTGGTAGTAAGACTGCCTATGACGCGAGTATGGGCAATATTGGTGCCACGCCCGGTAGCGCGCTCAATGTCACCGATGAGAATGGGGATACCGTCGCGACCCTGCGCAATCCCGATGGCGGCTTTGTGCAGGGTGAGGATATCGTTCATATCGATGATCCCAATAGTGTGATGTACTACACGACCAGTGCGGGCTCAGCCCCGAAGCGCGAGTTCACGCAGGTGGATTTGGACGTGCTCGCGGCCATGGGATGGGATCTAACGACGGCTCCCGCCCCTCCTGCGGGCATCATCCCTACAGAGCTCAGTGAGCAGAAGTTCATGACCGAAGGTGGCAGTGGGCTTTTCGATGTCTACACGCTAACGGGTCTCACGGTTGCCGATGGAAAGATCAATGGGAGTCTGACGCTCACGCTGGATATGACCTCAGAGCAGATCAAGGCCTTCAACGCAGCCTACCTCGGCGGTGAGATCATCGGCTTTGAGCTCGCGGGCATCAAGTATGATGAGCTCAAGGGCTTTTCCTACAATGATATCGTACTCGTGATCGAAGGTGAGAATTACGAGGTGCTCGGTCTCTCCATGCTCGCTGATGGTACGGCTGTGATGTTTATCCCTGAGCCTAGCTCGGTGTCTCTGGGGATGCTGGGACTTGTTGCTCTGCTGATGCGCCGCCGCCGTCGCTGCTAGTGGTGCTTTATGCCTTTATAAACAAAGGGTCTAGCTCGATGATGAGCTAGACCCTTTGTCATTTGTTGCGTTGCTTAAAAGTTCGTCGGTGGGAGATCACGCAGCGGTGGGATGTCCTGTGCGCTAGGCTGAGCTGGCGCGGGGCCTGGCTGATTCGACGTTGGAGGCGCAGGTCGGCTTTTCGCGCGCTCGCGCTGGGCGTCGTAGGCGTTGATCGCCGCTTGGAGCTTGAGATTGGGCTCGCCTATATAGAGGATTTTGGTTTTGTCGCTGATGAGGACGGCGTAGCCCGCCTTGGGGATGCGGTAGGCTTGGATAGCCTTGCCCTCAGGATCGATGTAGTGGGTGACATTGGGCTGTGCCATGTCGGGAGCATTGCGTATCTCGTCGTGCGTGATGCCCGCTGTGATGGCGCGGAATTGCAGGTAGGGATATTGCTTCTTGAGCGGGCTAGCGGTGCGCAGCAGCGCGGTGCTCGCGCTATCGAGAGGATCCCAAAAGTAGAGTAGCTGCGCCTCGCCGACGACAGGCAGAGCGCGCGTGGTGCCATCGCTCGCGGTGGGGAAGATCTGCGGCGGGATGCTATTGGGGCTGAGGTTGCTGAGCTGATAGATTTCCTCTAGCGCGACGGTCTCAAAGGGGTGTGTGCCAAAGCTGATGCCCTTGGGGGCTGTCTGGAGGGCGTAGCGTATGTAGCTGACGCGCTTGGCGCGCGCCTCTTCGGGGCTGCCCTCGATGCTGTAGATATTTTCATGGCGCAGCAGCAGCCCCATGGCAAGAGCCGCGCTGGCGCGCGCGTGGGCAGAGGGATTCTTATTAAAGATTTTTTCGAGGAGATCGTAGCTGCGCGCGCTCTTCGACTGGGCGAGGACGGGGCAGAGATCGGCCATCTTGGGATGGGCGTAGTGGAGGCGCTCCGCTGCGGCGAGCAGGGATTGGAGTGTGTTCTCTACCTTGTCTGAGGCAACGACGGTGTTCAAGAGATCGGAGTGTTGCAGCCACCAGATGACGGCTGGGGCTGCCCAATCGGACTCATACTCGTACTGGGGGACGCGGTAGGGGGGGCGTTTCGCGCTCTTGGGCGGGGTGATGAGGCGACTTCCGGTGCGCTTGGAGATGCTCTTCCAGAGAGCTTTGGCGATGCCTCGTCCCGAGGGTGGCGTGCGTAGCAGCGCGGCGCGTGCCTCGGGGTCATCGGCGGCTCGTTGGAGGGCGACTTGGTAGTCTTGCTGGGTCTGCTGCCAGTTGTTGAGGGCGCGTATCATGCTAGACTCATCGGCAGGGGCTAGTGGCGTGCAGAGGAGTAGCGCGAGGCTCAGCAGGCCTAGGCGTGGCAGGGGAGAGGAGTTGATCATGGCGTTTTGCGTGTGGGTTGAGTGGGGAGTGTGTCAGGTGTTTCGCTGTCTAGGGAATGTGTAGGGGGACTCTCTTCGGGGCTGGGTTGGTAGCTCTGTACGCGGTAGCGTTTTCGGGTGATGAGCTTTGCAGGGGATTGGTTGCCGTAGGAGCTGAACCAGAGCTCCAGATCGACGGCGAAGCTACGCAGCGTCTCTGACTGCTCAATGGTGAAGAGGGGCAGCGAGTGTAGGATGCCCGAGTCCCCTGGCATCCACTCCTCCTTGAGCATCCAGCTGTGCAGGGAGTGGGGGATCTCATGGCGGAAAACTTCTTGCTCGTTGTAGGAGTACTGGCTGCGGAAGTTGATATTAATGAGCTTTTTACCTGTTTCTACATCCTTGACGATGAGGCTGAGGTAGCCCTTTTGTGAGGAGTTGGAGTAGACTTCTGCTTGATAGCATCCGTATTGTGAGGGGGGGGAGTTGAGCCGTATCTCTGCCTTATTGTCGAGGACCTTGGTCTCTGGGTCGAGTAGCTGCTGGAGTGTCTCTTCGCTGGGGGCGGTCGCGAGGGCTTCAAATTGCTCATCAATGGCACGGATGGCTGCGTTGAGAGCGCGTCGCGCCGAGATGACATTGGGCATGCCGCGCCACGCGAGCAGGAGGATATGGCTGCCTCCGAGGTCGAGCGCGATGTCGGGAACCTCGCCGATGAGGTAGGTTTTAAAGACGGATTCGCTCGGGAAGGAGTCTCCCATCTTGCAGCTTGTGTAGCCCTTGGGGATGCTGCTGCCTTCTGCCAAGCGGCGGAAGGTCGCATGCACGCTGCCATTCTCTCCCGTGGGGTCATCGGAGTCGGTGAGCACGACGTGACCGAGCTTGCCGTAGAATTGATCTTTCATCTGATGACGCCAGCGCCCCGACTGACTCAGAAAGCTGTCGAGGAGCTGGGGATGCTCCCTAGCAAGTTTCTTGAGATGGGGGGCGTCGGCGATGCTTTGCGTGCTGCTGTTGACTGACCCTTCCGTCTCCTTGGTGAAGTAGAGATGGAGATTGGAGCTGCCCATGAGCTTTTCTTGAGGCAGATGGACGGTGCGATCTTGCTCTAGGGGATGATTCTTGTGGGGTGAGGGCTCGGGGAGGTGGGCGATGTAGGAGAGCAAGGAGAAGATGCCGAGGTAGACTGCCCATATGCCCAGCCAGAGCGAGAGTCTGGTCATGAGCTCGCTGTTGCGTAGATGCAGAGCATCAATAGTGAGGCATAGAAGCAGCCAAGTCAGAGAGAGGATCAGGCTGCCGATGATGACATATCCGAGTGTGTAGAGATGAGGCTCATTGAGAAACGGCCATAGTATGGGGATGGTGGCAAGGAGGCAGATGAAGCCCAAGATGGCGTGTATGAGCCAGTAGGAGGAGATGATCTGGCGCGCTCTCGCGAGTAGGCTGGGCGCACGGGGGGGGCGTGAGGGAGGGCGCATTGCGGTCATGGGCGGGTGAGTAGTCGTGTGCTGTTGATGAGATCTTCTGCGACGATGTAGAGAGGACCTCGCTTTTCGAGGTTGCGGTAATGATCGCGTGCGTGGTAGATTTGCGCCGCGTCATCGGAGATGCTTTGTTGATCCTCGCTGAGAAATCGGAGGAGTGCTGCTGCATGGTGGGGAAAGCCCTTGGCCTTCCAGTAGAGTGCTGTTTCTCTGATTCTCTCGGCAGGCATCCAGTCGACAAAGACCCCCGCTAGTGCTCCGTCATGGGCGGCGATGCACTCGGCGATGAGGCGTTGAGGCTCGCTGAGACGGCTGAGGTCATGCGCCGTGTTTATCTGCCAGTGCTTGCGGACGAGCTCGCTGAGGGTGGGCTTGGGGCGGCGGCGTAGCTCGAGAGCTGCGAGCTGCGCGGCGTAGCTGAGGTAGGGGTCAGGGGAGCGGCGGTACTTTTCTATATCGGCATGCGCATCAGCTTTTTTTTGGTAGGCGAGCAGCTGGAGGAGCTTGCCTAGAGGTTTGCCTGCTGCGCAGTCTATCATGTCTTTTTTGTTGGTGGGAAGCAGGCTTTCGAGCTTCTCGATGGCGATGCGAAGTCTATCGTCGCGCACCGGCCACTTGAGATCGACGAGTACATCAAGAAAGAGGCCCGGATGGTATTCGAGAAAGTGCTCGCTGTGTGTCCACGATTCGAGCGCGTCCACGCTGCTGTAGGCGACGGATTCATTGAGTTTGAGCATGTAGACGAGACAGGCGTAGAATTCACTTCGCGCCTTCTCTGCGGGGTTGACATGCCCATGGCGCAGCAGGTACTGGAGGTGCAGATGGAGCTTGACCTGAGTGATGGCTTCGCTGACCTGCGGGGCTGGTGCATGCGTGAGACCATCGCGCTGCTGCTCGTGCCATTGTCCGTATTCGAGGAGGAATGTTTGTTGCTGCGCTGCAAGTGGACTCTTCCTGAGGTCAAGTGCTTGAGCGATATTGAGGCTGATGAGCAGCGCAAGGGCGATGAGGCTGTAGCGAAACGAGCTCATGTGGGGGTGGGGGTAGATGTATGGTGGTTCTTGGGGATAGCTGACCTACTCAAGCTCTGCCTTGAACTGCTTCCGATGCTCAAAGAAGTAGGCAGCGATGGCTTCATTGAGCTCATACTGCCAGCTCTGATCCCCAGACATGATCTCATCAAGCTTTTCGGGGTTTTTGAGCAGGGGGATGATGCGCTTGTACTGTTCGGCGGCTTGGTGTGCCCCTATTTCTACCATGCTTGCGAGGAGGAGGTCAATCTCCTCTTGAGGCATATTACCAAACCACAGCTCCTCAAGCGAGGTGAGCAAGAGAGCTTTTTTCAAGAAAGGGGTCTGGGCAACGCGCTCGCGCTCGTGGAGCCACGTATGGACGCTATGCTCCTCGGGTAGAGGGAGACCATGCGTGAGAAGGCGTGCGTAGTGCGCGCCCAAGCGCAGTACGGCATTGTCCGAGCGCAGCAGCGTGTCGATGTACTGACTGCTATCGGGGCAGCGTGCGAGCAGCTGCATGCAGGTGAGGGCGAGCTCGTCGTGATTCTCCTCGATGAGGGATTGAGTGAGGACGAGAATCTTGGCACTGGGGATGATCCAGTCTTTTTGCTCCGTGATGGACTCGAGGATGGGGCGTAGGATATGCGACTCGTGCCCGCAGCCTTTGCAGGAGAGACTCATGAGGTGCGACTTGCTGGGCTTCGCTGCGGGATTGTAGAGGGAGGGGCTGGGGGGATTCCAAAAGGGGAGCTGATTGAGAATGTCGCGTGTCTTGTCCTGATCGAGCTGATGCAGGATCGTGATGGCACTTTTCAGTGCCGGCTCATAGAGCTCGTGGTGGAGCATCGCGTCACTGGGGCTCAAGAGAATGGAGGCGATGTGATCCAGATCCTTCTGCTGGAGCTGGCTAAAGTCAATCCCCGTCTGAGTCACGCGGCAGAGAGTCGCGAGCAAGGCCGTGTCGCTCTCAGGAAGCACGAGGGGAGGGGATTGCAGGGGGAAGCCGCGCTTCGCGAGCTCGGCGAGCAGCTGCGGACGCAGGCTGAGCAGATCATAGGGGGTAAAGCCGGGGTACTCCTCGTGCTCACCCGAGGCCATATCGGTGCGCGCGCCGCGCTCCAGCATGAAGATGATCTGGGCTGCCATGTCCATCTCCTTGTTGATGTCGGGTGTCTGGCTCTGCGCGATGAAGGCGAGGCTAAAGAGAGGGGTGCGTCCCTGATTGTCCGTGAGATTGATGTTCGCCCCATGCTTGAGCAACACCTCGATAGTCTTGTGCTTGTCCTCAGTGTTGGCGCGCCCCACATTGACGAGCGTGATGAGCGGTACTTGCTCATTGTAGAGGCGCGTATTGGGGTCATAGCCGAGCTTGATGAGCTTTTCCATGAGACGGCTGTAGCCAAAGTGTGCTGCGGCGTGGAGGAGCATTCCCCGATTTTGCTCACTGAGTGGTGGGGCGATGCTGGACTTGGGCGTGAGCTTGAGCAGCTCAAGGATGAGAGCCTCGCGCCCCTCGGCGAGGGCGGCAATCTCCACAGGGAGCGCGTTGTAGATGCCACGCTTTGTCATATCGCCGCCTTTGTCTATGAGCATCTTGATGATGCGAAGGCTGGTCTGCTGGCTTTCTTCATCGTCTTCGTCTTCCGTGAAGCCAGCTGCTGCGGCATAGGTGAGAGGGGTGTCTCCCTGCACGAGCTCGCCCTCATTGTTACGGTTGAGACGCTGGGCATTGGGGTCAGCACCATCGAGCAGGAGGCAGCGCACGAGCTCTTCCTTCTTGTAGGCCGCAGCGAGGTGGAGCAGCGTGAGCTTGGTCTTGGGGGCGGTGACATTGACATCATGTGTCTTGCGGAATGTCTCAATGAGTGAACTCATCTGCTCGAGATCCTCACGCTCCTCTTGGCTGAGCACATCGGGATTGAGCTGCGTGAGCTCGTTGGCGATGATCTCATCAAGCTCGGCTGACGCCTTCGGTGTCGCCGAACCCGTCGTCTCGGGAGCACAGCTCGATAAGCCGATGGAGAGACTAGAGACTAGCAGTAAATGGACGAGTGTTCTTCTCATGGAAGAAAGATAACACAAATAATCGTTGATTCCAAATGAAAAATACAACAGCTCTCTCTTCCTCAGTGAAAGAGAGAGCTTTAATATAAAAGACAGTATGAAAAATACGCTTACATGCTCAGAGCAAAGCTCTGCTTCGCATCAATTGCTGCGGCGATCTCCGCGCAGAGCTCTGGGGTGACCGGTAGGCTGGTCTTGAGCACCGCGAGGGACTCACCTGTATCGGGGTTGAGAGGGGCGACGATATTGTCGATGTTGATCCCCGCGCTCGCGAGACTTTTTGCAATGGTCGCGATGACACCGGGTCTATCCGTGTAGCGCAGCACCAGCGTATTGCCCGTGAGCGCGGCATAGAGATTGGAGAACTTGCCAATACGCGAGACGACCGCCTTGCCGTCGACGAGCATACCACGCACGCTCGTCTTGTACTGCTCATTGTTTTCCTCCATGAAGATATCCAGCGTGAGCGCGTCATCGTATTGCTTCTCATCCATGGGCTCACGTGCCTTGAATACAATACCATGCTCGCGTAGCGAGGCCTCGGCTGCCGCAGGCATGAGACCATGCTCAGCCCCAGGGACGCAGCCCTCGAGAATCCATGGTGTGAACCACTTGCGGCAGGCGCGCAAGTTGTTGTAGAAAGTACACTCGATCTTGCGAATGGGTTTGCCGCCGCCCGCCGTGTAGCAGAGCTTGCCGAGCATGGCGGCGAGCTGGAGATTGGCGGGATTGAGATCTTGGGGCTTCTCGCTATTCACGACGCATTCCGTATCGTTGTGGGCGATGTAGTTGATCATCTGGGTGGCTGCACGCATGGCGGCGAGCTTGTTCGCCTCCTTCGTATTCGCGCCGAGGTGGGGCAGCAGGATGTCCGCGATATCGGCGCTGGGCTGCATCGCTGCCGTGTCCTTGGGGTGGACGTCGGTGCAGTAGATGAAGTTCTTCCCCGCGGCGCGAGCCGCGCGCAGCGCGTCCTCATCCACCACGCCATAGCGGGCGCAGTTGATGATCATGGCACCCTCCTTCATCTTCGCGATGAGATCAGGACCTATCATCCCCTTCGTCGAGGGTCCCCCAGGGACGTGAATCGAGATGATATCCGCATTGGTAAAAATGTAATCCAGCTCGGCAGGCGTCGCCCCAATATTGAGCGCGCGCTGCTTGGAGAGGAAGTGATCGTAGCCGAGCACCGTGCATTCAAAACCCTCCAATCGCTTGACGAGCAAGCGACCAATATTGCCAAGTCCGAGAATACCCACCGTCTTATGCGTCAGCTCGCGGCCGAGGTAGTGCTTCTTATTCCACTCACCGGCGCGAGTCGTCGTGTCGGCGGGGATGATGGAGCGGTAGGCGGAGAGAATCATGGCGATGACCTCCTCGGCGACCGCATTCGAGTTCGCGCCGGGGGTGTTCATCACATCAATACCCTTGGTGCGGGCGTAGATGTAGTCGATATTGTCATAGCCAGCACCTGCGCGTATGACACACTTGAGATCGGGCAGAGCGTCGATGATGGCGGGCGTGACTTTTTCGGAGCGCACCACAATGCCAAAGGCATCGGGATGCTCAGCTGCGAGGAGCTCAAGCGGCTTATCGGCATCTTGGACGACCTCGTGGCCGGCAGCACCTAGCGTAGCGCTAGCTGCTTGGTCGAGCTTGGTAGGAATGAGAATTTTCATATTCTTTGTGTAGGGGGAGGGGAAGGGGAGTGGGAAATTAGGATTCAATCTCGTGAACAAAGAGGCCCGAGCGCAGCTTGGGCTCAAACCACGTCGACTTCGGCGGCATGATCTCGCCGTGATCGGCGACCGAGAAAAGATCCTCCATGCTCACAGGATAGAGCGAGAAGGCAACACTCATCTCCCCGCTGTCCACGCGGCTCGTCAGCCCCTCAAGACCGCGAATACCACCGACAAAATCGATGCGCTCACTCGTGCGCGGATCCTCAATGCCGAGGATGGGGGCGAGTAGATTCGCCTGCAAGATCGCGCAATCAAGACTCTCGATGGGGTGTGTCGCATCATAGCTACCCTCCTTCGCCTGCAGCGCGTACCATTGCCCCTGCATGTAGAGACCGAAATGATGCTTACCCTGAGGAGCACCGCTCGTCGCAGGCGACACGGTGAAGGACTCCGCCACGCGGGCGAGGAAGTCCTCCTCTCTCAAGCCGTTGAGATCACTCACGACACGATTGTAATCCATGATAAAGAGATCCTCATCGCAGAAGCACACCGCCATGAGGTAGTTGAACTCCTCATCCCCCGTGTAATCAGGGTAGCTCGCGCGACGCTTCGCCGACACCGCGGCACTCGAAGCCGTGCGGTGGTGACCATCCGCGATGTAGAGAGCAGCCGTCTCCTCAAAGCCGAGGCGAATATCCGCAATCACCGCATCATCATACACCGGCCAGAGCAGATGCACGACGCCATCGTCACTCGTGAAGTCGTACTCAGGCTTGTGGAACTTGATCCACTCATTAATCGCGCGGCTCACACGCTCACTCTTGCGGTAGGCGAGGAAGACGGGCTCCGTCTGCGCGGAGCAGGCGTCAAAGTGATTGATACGATCCAGCTCCTTCTCCTTGCGGGTCAGCTCATGCTTCTTGATCGTATCGTTGAGATACTCATCCACACTAGCGCAGCCGACAATACCCGTCTGCACGCGACCCCACATCATCTGACGATAGATGTAGTAGCAGGGCTTCTCCTCGCGAACGAGAAAACCCTTGGCGATGAAGTCTTGGAGATTCTGCGCACTCCTTTGGTAGCACACATCATCATGGATGAGCTCTTCACCCGTATCAATATCGGCGCGGCAGATATGGAGGAAGGAAGAGGGATTACCCGCGGCCATCGCCGTGGCCTCGCGGTTGTTCATCACATCGTAAGGAAGACTCGAAACCTGCTCGACACATGATTTCGGAGGACGGAGGGCGGCAAAAGGACGTAACGTGGCCATGGAAAGAAAAAGGGGGATGTAAAGATTGAACATACCCCTTTTCCCCCCTTCTTGTCAAGACTAATCGCGAACAATGAACCTTAGATCGCCCCACTAACCACAGACCGTAAGGGAACACTCACAGAATCCGCATCACAAAAGATGCGAGGCATGGTGGATCTTAAGGCATTTTGCATGACAAAATGAGACGAAGAGAGTCCAAGACACCTCTTGGACGGTTCTTGCGAAGCGAGAACTCTGAGGATAGACCTTAAGCGATCACTGGCGATCGTTCGCCAGCGG
>CAYJOV010000067.1:0-12052 GCA_964371905.1 uncultured Akkermansia sp.
GCTTGCAGTGCTCGGACCAGGTCTGGGCGATGACTTCGAGCTCGACGTCGGTGGGCTCGCGGTCTTCGTCTTGGAAGATTTTTTGCACGCAGAGCATGTCTTCGGTGGAGAGCGAGAGCTTCATATTCTTGCTCAGATCGGTGAGCTCATCGCTGCTCAGTGCGCGGATGGGGATGTGACGGTATCGTGCCATGGTGGGTTGCTCTTTTGAGGGGAAAGGGGTGAATAGGAGGGGACGAGAGGCGGTTTAGGCAATGGTCCAGGTGTGGACGGCGGGATTGCACAGGTCGCGGGCAAACTTCGCGCTGAGCATGTCGGTGTCCTCGGGGCTGGCCTCGCCAAAGATGTAGACCTTTTGGCTGATCTTCAAGCTCAGGATGGTGAAGGGGAGCTCGCCGCGGCCGCGGTAGTTGGTCAGGATGGCTTCCTTTTCCAGATCGAGGGCTCCTGCCTTGATGCCGTAGCTGATGCTAAAGAGCTCGCCGCTGAGCGCGGGGCTGCCGTCTTCTGTGACCTGCTGGGAGATCTCATCGACGAGGACGGCGCGGAGGTAGCTGCGTGCAGCGGCCTCATCGCCTTCGACCTCGACGCTGTAGAGACGTGAGTGGCGGGAGGTGAGCTGGTGGCTGCTCAGGGGGGTGTAGAGCAGCTTGTTGGCATCTTCGGGGGCTTGGAAGCTGCTGAGGACTTCGAATGGGATGGTTGCCATATGATTGTTGTGTGAATGGGAGGGAAGAAAAACCACCTTCTGGGTGCATCCCGTGAAAGGGACGATAACGCAGAAGGTGGTGTGAGATCTAATATGCCGAGGCTAAAAGAATGCGGGGGGAATTACTTGTTGAGTCGGTTGAGGACTTCCTCGTAGGCTTCCATGAAGTCGCCCATATCTTGGCGGAAGCGGTCTTTGTCCATCTTTTTACCTGTCTCAACGTCCCAGAGGCGGCAGGTGTCAGGGGAGACCTCGTCAGCGAGGATGATGACGCTAGGATCGCTCTCAAGGCGGCCGAACTCGATCTTGAAGTCGACGAGGCGCAGATTCGCCTTGAGGAAGAACTCGATCATCACATCATTGATGATGAGTGCCATCTTCTTCAAGAAGGCGCATTCTTCTTCTGTCGCTGCCCCGAGCTCGCGGGCGTAGTCGTCATTGATGAAGGGATCACCGAGGGCGTCATCCTTGTAGGAGAACTCGACGATGGGCTTGTTGAAGGCGGTGCCTTCGGCTACTCCCATGCGCTTGGAGAAGGAGCCCGCGGCGATATTGCGGACGATGACCTCAAGGGGGAGGATGGAGACGCGCTTGACGAGGAGATTGACCTCATCGACATCGGCAACGAGGTGGGTGGGGACACCCTGCTCCTCAAACATGCGGTAGATGATCAGCGTAATGGCCTTGTTGAACCGGCCCTTGTTTTCAAAATCTTCTTTCTTGAGCGCGTTGAATGCGGTGGCGGAGTCTTTGTACTCCATGCGCAGGACGTTGGGATCGTCGGTGGTGAACAGTCTCTTGGCTTTTCCTTCGTAAATGGGTTCCATGGTCTGGTGTATGGGGCTGGCTTTGTCCCTCAGAGGTGGATTATAATGAGGGGGGAGCTTTTGTCAATGATATTCTCAGCCTCGCTAGCGGGACTGCTTGCAGACAGGCGGCTCATCGCGTCGCACCATGCCTTTTGAGCACGGACATGACCTTGCGATGTCCTTTGCTCGAGGCGATATCGTAGGCGGCTTTTCCGTTTTTGTTGCGCGTCTTCACATTCGCTCCATTCTTACAGAGCAGCAGCACGATCTTGTCATAGCCCTTGTCGCTGGCGTAGTGCAGCGCTGTATTGCCGTCGGGGGCGTGGGCATTGACATTCACCTTCTTGGCGAGGAGGAGCTCGACGACTTTCTCATTCTCCTGCTGGCTCGCCCACGTGAGAGGGGAGTTGCCCCAATTATTCGTGGTGCGTGCGTCTGCTCCTGCATCGAGCAGGCATTTGACGACGGGCGCGTCCCCTCTCTGGCAGGCGATCATGAGGATGCTGCTACCATCGCCATCTCGGGTGTTGACATCGGCCTTGCGGAAAATGGCGCGCTGTACCTGCTGTACATTCGATACGCGTACCGCCTTCCACAGCGCATCATTGGGGCTCAGATTTTCATAGTCGGGCAGCAGTTCTTTCTTGTCACCATCCTTCGAGGGGCGGCGCTTGGTGTACCTCTCGAGGTACTTCGCGAGTCTAGAATTGCCAGTTGATTGTGCTATTTCTGCGGCATTTCTGCCCGAGCTATCAGTCAAACTCCCGTCTGCACCCGCCTTGATGAGGGCGACAGCAATGTCGCGGCTGCCCTTTTCTGCCGCAAGCATAAGCGCACTTGAGCCTGTGTGGGTGGTGGTGAAGTCCAGCCCCGCCTCCTTCTCGATCAGGTAGCGCACCAATTTCGTATGCCCGTAATTCGCTGCATGCATCAGCGCGGTGTTGCCTTGGTGATCTTGGCAGTTGATCGCCGCACCCGACACGTGGTACCTCGTCAGATCGTCCATGTCTCCGCGTACAGCGGCATCGAGGAATTTTTGCTCGCCTTCCGTGAGTGCTGCGGCAGGGACAGCCAGCGCGACCATCGCAATGATGGGGGTCATCAATCTATGATATTGCATCGTGAGAAAATAAAGGTTTTTATGTTAAATCAAAGCCGTCATAGGACGACTATTTGCAGAATATCAAAACAGACTGCGTATTGCAAACAAAAATGCATCTTGCGCGCTGATCCACCCATTGATGACAGAATCTCCCATCCAACCGAGGCTGGATGGGAGATTGTCATGTATAATCGCTATTTTCTAGCTACCTCAGGCCTTTTGGCGGCGGCGGCGCGCGAGCAGACCCACGAGAGCGAGTAGGCTCAGGCTAGCCGTGCTAGGCTCGGGGATGTAGAAGGTAGCATAGCTATTCCCGCCATCTAGATATGTCGTCGTCCCGAGAGCAGTACCTGCGTAGAGGGATGTGCCATTGAGTACCCCTTCATAGACATTGATAGTAACACCCGTGTAGTCGAAGTCGAGATCAGTCAGAGCCACACCCGCGAGCTGGAAGGCGACGAGACCGTCTTCCTTCGCCCATTGGGTGTTGAAGGCTGCCAGATCATCCCCCGTCAAGACGATGTCAAGAGTCAGACTGCCTTCAACATTGACATTGTCGACATCCACCGAGGTCAGCGAGAAGACGAGCATATCATGCGTGCCACCTTCACCAGTTTCAAGACCCGGGATGACACCTTTATTGACAAGATGATTGTCGGTCATCACCTGAATCGTGTGATCGATCATGTTGAAGGTCGCATTATTATTGGAGACCGTCGAGCCTATGCCTTGAGTAACTCCGCTCATGGTCATCTCGGAATAATCTTCGAGGATGACCTCGGTGTTGGTGAGGATTGTAGCCGTGAGAGAACCTTCCTTCGCTTCGGCTAAGCGCACCACTGTATTGGTGAGAACGGCATTTTCGATACTACCAGTGCCATCTGCGCTGTTCGTGATGCTGCCGCCTTTCATCGAGGACTCTCCTGATGCGCGACCAGTCACTGTTAAGACGTCTACCTTGATGCTGCCGCCTCCTGTGAGATCGACATCATTGCTAAAGGTGACTTCCCCCACGACGACGACTTGAGCATTAGCCTGAATAGTAACATCGCCAGCCCCCAGTGCGTCAGCATGCCTGACGTTGAGGACGGTCTGAGCACTTGCGGCGTCACCAGCGACAGTGGTCGTACCTGTGAACTCAGTGCTAGCCTTGTCGAGCGTGACGCGTGAGCCTGCTGTCACTTGGATCGTACCCTCTCCGATGAAGGTAGAGTCCTCGCCCTGAGCAAAGCCTGATCCTAGAGCTGCGATACCTGTACTATCTTCAAAGGTGATTGTCCCTTCGACAATTGAGGCGAGGGGTCTGTTCTCCATGGGGTCAATCACGATATCAGTCGTTGCAGCGGTGTAGCTGAGCACACCATCATTGTAGCTGAATGTGTAACCTTCGGTGACGACGCCGGTAAGCTTGCTCGTGACGACCTCATCACCACTCAGCCACGCAGTGAGATCTGCCGTACTGCCCGAGGTGAAGAGATTGAGACTGTAGGTGCCCGAGTCCTCGCTAAAGCTCACGCCTGTGAGATCGAGCTGAAGGCTGCTGTCGAAGGTGAGTGAGCCGCTATTGCTGATCGCAGAGCTGTAGTCCCATGTACCACCGAGTGTGAGGGATGCTCCGCTCGCGACATTGATCGTGCCAGAGACACCATCTGTCAGGCTGAGAGTCGTCTTCACATTCAGCGTGCCTGCAAAGGCGGAGAGACCAGAGGCACTACCGTTATTGATATTCACGGTATTGGTCATTGCCTGACCTCCCGCATTGAGGCTACCGCCAATGAGGGTGATTGTACCTGTACCCGCGGCCGTCGCGCTGCCAGCGATGAAGGTACCGCTCCAGATGAAGACTCCTCCTGTGAAGCTATTGTCTCCTGAGAGCGTCAGGCTCCCTTCGCCTATCAATTCAATAGCACCGACAGAGCCATTGACCTGTGCGATTGTGCCCGAGATGGTCATCGCCGTCGCGCCGCTGCCTGTGGACTTTGTCGTGTCGATGGTGGTGTAGAGGGGGCTAGCAGCCGTCCCCGGTGTCCCCTCGCCGTAAGCTCCGAGGTTGAAGCTCTCGTTGATGCTCAGAGTATCTTGGGATGCGCCCAGTGTTGCACCGCCTATGGCAATGGTGACCTTGTTCGCCGAGTCGACGCTCGTGCCTGTGAAGTTCAGACGACCACCGATGACGCGGAAGCTATTGCTCGTCGCACTTTGCTCGTAGCTGCCTATGTTGAGCGTGCCACTGTTGAGGCGCGTTGCGCCGACGAGGCGGACGCCTCCTTCATAGCTCACAGTGCCCTCGCCGTTATAGGTCGTATTCTCAGCCTCAACTAAGCCACCGCGCACGATCATGTGATGTCCTGCGGACTGGTTGACCGCGTCGGAGATGTAGAGCTTGTCCCCAGCGATGGTGTCGGTGCGGTCAATCATCCCGTTATAGTCGGTGACACTGCGGATAAGGAGCTGAGCTAGATTGCTGGTACTCTTGCGCGTATCAAAGTTAATGTCGCCTTCTCCCGTGAGATTCGTAAAGGAGTAGATGCCATTCCACTGGAATTGTATCGTGCTATTACCTGCCATGGTGAGCTGACCAAAGAGGATGCCATTACCATTGTCACCATCTTGATTATAGAGAGTCGCACCATTGAGAGTGAGCGCGGTACCAGTGTAGCTCCCCGAGCCATGCCATGTCTCAAAGCGTCCACCCGAGGTGACATTGATATGGGAGGCCGCGAGTCGCTCGCTTGAGCCTTCGCCCGTCCCCCAGCGTGTCGTGTTGGTGATATTGATCGTACCTGCAAAGTCCACGTTCTTTAGGTACACGCCTCCGCTCAGATTCAGCGTGCTATCAGCGGAGCCTGTCAGCAGATTGAGCGTCGCTGTACCTGAGCTACTTGCAATACTGGCTGTACCATCGACATTGATGGCCTGTGCGTAGGTCGCAGCCGCTGTCGTGGTGAGAGTCGTACCACTCAGAGTAATGGTAGATGCACCGCCGAAGTCGTTCGCAGAGCCGACACTCACTGTACCTTCGCTCAAGACGAGCTCGCCGGAATGGGCTGAGAGATTGAGCACGGAGCTGAGGGCGTAGTTACCGCCGCGGAGCTCAAAGCTACTGCTGCTCTGACCCGCCAAGGCGAGAGCACCACCCGAGACATTCAAGGCGGCATGCGCGATGCTCATGCTCGCATCATCCGCGATCGTCACACGATTCGCACTCAGCTGGAAAGCTCCAGAATCAGCAATGGACAGAGAGCCATCTGCTGCAACGGAGAGGGTGTCGGCATTAATATTTGCCTCGAGCGTCGCGGACGTATGACCCGAGAAGCTTACAATATCATTATCCTCAAAAGCTGTTGCGCCGCTGCCTACGGTAAAATCAGCATCGGTGGTATTCCATCCGAGTGTCGCGGGAGCTCCAACATTAATAGTGCCTGCAAAGGAAAGTATCTCGATGAGCTCGGTGATGGTGATGGTCTTCCCATCAGCACCAAATTCGACATTGTGTGAGCTCGATGTCATCCCATCAATGCCCAAGATATTCTCCCATGTCAGCCCTGTGAAGCTGCTCGTCCCAGTAGAATCCGCCGAGATGATCTGGTAGATAGAGATCTTTTCCCCACCTGATGTAGACGTGAGATCAGACAGGTCGATGCGGGCATCTGCGCCAAAGCTCACCGTCCCACTGTTTGTAAAGCTCGTTTCCAGATTCAGTCGGCCATTGATCGTGAGAGTTGCACCCGCGGCGATGGTCAAATCCCCACCCGTGAGCACGCTGAGGGTGTGGCTCGTGCCGACGGTCGTAGCACCTGTTAGCGTGACTACAGCGCCATCACCTATACTCAGAGCCGCATTACCCGCAAAGGTGACAGCCCCTATCGTCGAGATTGAAGACTCCGAGGGTTTACCTACGAGGATGGCTGTGCTCCCATCATTGAGCTCGAGGGTGTCGAGGGTGAGTGCCGAGCTGATCGTGTAGGTCGCGCCATCCGTGCCTGTATTTGCGGTACGGCTGTTTTTGTATGAATTGGAAAGAGTTACTGACTCACCTGGATGATTAGCGGCCGTATTCTTACCGTTCAGACTCAGAGTACGAGCCGCGATGCTATTGTTACCTATGCTCACCTCGCCGGTGTAATAGTAAATTGCATCGCGGTCGGCGACGTTCGCACCGTAAGGCGAGCTCGCATCGCGAAGCCCCATCTGGATGTTGCCTGTACCCGATACATTGGTCAATGAACCTGTAGCACTAAAATTAGTGAACACAAAATCTTTGGCATCATGATCTTCATCTGCGGGTAAGCGTGACGCTAGAGCGATGATAAAATCTCCAGAGAAGCCGCTATGGTCACCATTAAAGATATGGTTATTATTCATGAGCTGATTGACTCTGAAGACAATATTGCCCGTGCCACCATCAGCATCTCCATCTACAAGATTGCCATTTATAGCAATAGCTTCTGTTGTCGAGCCACCGCTTTGATTCCAGTTTTTAATCCAGATCTGGGGAGCCGTCCATTCAAGCTGCTGGCCGCCAAAATATCCACTAGAGAAATCAACAAGGATATAACCAGAAGAGAAGTTATAATCACTTGGGGTAATTTGCCCACCAGCACCCGTTGTGACGGAAGCCTGCTGCTGAGCCTCTGCCTGAGAGCTCACGACGATGCCTGTCAGGAGGAGAGCAGGCAGAGAGAGAGACGCGGCACTCAGCGTCAGGCCGAGCGCGTACCCTTTTGCTACGCAGAGAGCTTTGCGTAATATATTGTTAATTCTTAATTTCATATTGCTAATAAAACCCTTTTATTATTTCCTATAGTTTTATGTACACAGCCCCTACGCTGCGACGTCTTTTGTATCAGAAAAGCCACACATTGTCAATAGGGATAGCAATAACAAGGCTCAGTCTGCCTAGAGTGATTCGCACGCGCACAGGAGGGGGTATTATACCCTCCCTATGCGAACACGTCACAACGCTGGAGATTGAGATGCTCAAGTTACGATGAGATGTCGCTAAGGGTTAATTGTTATACAGTAAGCTGCGAGGAATTCCTTTTCTTCTTGCGGGAGGTGAAGAAACCTGTTATAAGGAAGTATATGAAAAATATGATTCCATTCTTGTCGTGCGCTCTTCTCGTAGCGCTCTCTGCTCCTGCTAGTGCTGCGCCTCCAGACTGGCTGTCAGTCTCAACGGCCGTAGGCGTTAGTAACGTGTATAGTCAGAAAACCCCGATCAGCACGATGAGCATTCCTGTAGAGGTGACCATTAAGAACAACAGTAGGTTTAGAGCGGTGATGAAGCTCACCAATATCAGATACACAATTAGTGGTCAAATTGTCGGCAAGTTCTACAAGGGGGCTGAATGGGATACCAATCCCGTCGCGAGTCGTGTGAGTATGCCCGCATTTAAGAATCAAGTCATCACGCTGCGATCTCGCGATGTGGAGATCATGCCTGGTGATGTCTATAAGCAAAAATACAATATGCCTATCACGTGGTTTGCTCCGAAGATTGGACGCTTCACCGTGGTGCAAGCCGGCCTCAGGGTCTCTCATCGCTATTTTGACTTCGATGTCGAGACGCGCGAAATGAGCACCATCAGGGGTGTGAGAAGACGCGACTGATGTCTAGGACAGCTTGTGATCGGAGCGCGGGTTGCCCATGGGGTGATTCGCGCTCGCTGTGTTCTTTGGGCGGCGCGCGCTGAGGGCGGGGATGGTGGGGATTGCTTTGTCCTTGGATGGGCAAGGGGAGTGTTTGCTCTTGTCTTTTCTTTGAAAATCTGCTAAATAGACAGTGATGGAAGCTCTGTATCTCTTTATGTGTTTGTGCTCTTGCATCGTTGGTTATCAGGTGAGGCATATGGAATGCTTTATGCGCCATATCCTTCATAGCGCGGAGCATGACGCACCTGACCACGATCCTGCTAAGGAGGCGCGCGATAGGGGACTCTTGTTCTGGAGCTCGATCAGCATGACTGTGGGGAGCTACGGTATATTCATTCTCTTCATGAGCAGCCTCTTTCGTGATGTGCAAGAGCAGGGGAGGCAGTCGTGGCATGGGATACTCGTCATGCTTATCGGCTTGCTCGCGGGGCGTTTCTATTACAATGTCAAGCTTGCACGCAAGCTCAAGGGCATGACGGCTGAGCAGCGTCAGGAGGAGTTCGGCGATGGTCCTGCCCTGCTCACACGTCAGCAGGGTCGCTCAGAGAGAGGGATGCGCAACGTCGCCAGTCACATGCCTGTGCAGGATGAAAATTCGAATGCGTGGCTTATTTACGCCATGAGCGGCATCGTCTTGGTCGTTGGTATCGTCTGCTTTTGCCTTGCCCTTTTCGGCAGCTAAACGCGACTCCTCACTGCTTACGCTTCATTTTTTATGATTGCTTTTTACGCTTTTGTGGCCTTGTTTTGCAGCGTCAGCGGATTTATGCTGAGGGGGGCTGAGTGCTTGATGCGCCAGATCCTTTGTGACGTGAAGCATATGACAGCTGATCCCGATCCTGTGAAGGATGCGCATGACAAACGACTCCTGCTTTATATCTCGATCAGTTTGACGGTGTGTACCTATGGTATGTTTACATTCATCCTTAGTCAATTTTTTCGTGAAATTCTGGAGAAGGTCGATCAGCATGGAGTCCCGTTGTGGCATGGGATACTCATCATGCTCGCGAGCTTGCTCGCGGGGCGTTTCTATTACAATGTCAAGCTCGCGCGCCAGCTCAAGAGCATGACGCCTGAGCAGCGTCAGGAGGAGTTCGGCGATGGCCCTGCCCTGCTCACGCAAGAGACGCAACGCCCAACGACTGGGATGAGCACCGTCGCGAGTCAGATGTCTATGCCAGAGGAGAATTCACCTGCGCTGCACATTTACGCCGTTGCGAGTATCTTCTTGATCGCGGGGCTCGTCTGCTTTTACTTTGCCATTTTCGGCACTGAGTAGCGACTCCTCACTCCCCACTCTGATGGCGTCTCTGGCGACCCGAGGGCATGATGGCTTCTCGTGCTTCCTTGCCCTCGCTGAGCCATGCCTCGACACCGGCGCGCTCGCGGAGGGCGCTGATGAGCTGGGTCAGGTCTTGGAGGGTGTATTCGAGGATGGGGAGAATGGCTTGGCTGTTTTCTTGCAAGATGCCTTCCCACATGTCGGTGGCACCGAGGCTCACGCGGCTAGTGTCGCGAAATCCCGTAGCGGCGAGCTTCTGCAGGTGCTGGCGGTCGAGCTCCTCGTCGCCGAGGTAGGCCGCGCGCGCGCAGAGAGCAGCGAGGATGTGGGGGACGTGCGATATGCGCGCGACGCAGTTGTCGTGCTCCTTGGCGGTGATGCGGTAGGGTCGCATGCCAAGCTGTGTCCAGAATTGGCTGAGCGCGCGCAGGGAGGACTCGGAGCAGTGCTGGTCGTTAGTAAGCGCGACGACCTTGCCCGCGAGGAGCTGGGCTGTGGCATGCTCAAAGCCTTGCTTCTCCGATCCCGCCATGGGGTGCGAGCCGATGAAGCGGTAGCCGCAACGCGAGAGCAGGGCTCCGACATCCTCGTGCACGCAGAGCTTTACCGAGCCCACATCCGTGATGAGACAGGTGGGCTCGAGTGCGGGCAGCATCTGGAGGATAAGATCGCGGAAGTAGTCAATAGGGGTGCAGAGGATCACGAGATCTGCACCTGCGACCGCCTCATGGAGCTGGGCGTATGTCTCTACAATGCCCAGCTGCTGGGCGGTATCAAGGACGGCTTGGCGGCGCGCCCAGACACGACACGAGACATCGGGGAGATGCTGACGTATGGCGAGGGCTACCGAGCCTCCGAGGAGTCCAGGGCCTATGATGGCGATGCGGGAAAAGTGACAGGATGCTGATTCTATAGGCATGGTAAAAGGGGGACTCATCACTCGCTTCGGAGGCTCGCGGCGTGTGTGCGCCACGGCTACGCCCTTTAGGGGACGTAGAAGCGCACATTCTCACCGGGGACGCGCATGATGGTGCCCTTGGCGGGCTTGTTGCCCTCCTTGTCGGTGATGCGGATGATGGTTTTGCGATCGTGGGGGTGTTGCACGTGTGTGGTCTTGCCGGGGACGTAGCGCACCTTGTAAATGCGGTTTTTCGTATCGCTGGTCTTTGCCTTAGGCGCGGGTTTTGCCTTGGGTTTCGCTTTGGGGGCAGGTTTTGCCTTGGGCTTTGGAGTGGGCTTGGTGCTGCTCTTGGTTGTGCGGGCGGGCTTTGTCTTCGGCTTGGGGGCGGACTTGATCGTGCGCTTGGTGCTGCTCGACTCGTAGCGGGGATTCACCCGCACAGTGCCAGCGGGCTTGTTCGCGTGGTTCTGATCAGGAAAGGGGGTGTAGCCGGGGAGAGGCTTTGGGGGGGACGAGAGTGTGGGTGACCACTGGGCGAGCTTTTGCTTGTAGCTGAGCGTTTGCTGTGGAGGCACGGGTGCAGCCTTGGCAGCAACAGGCTCGGCGTAGGGAGCCTCTCCGACCATGGAGGAGTGTACGCGGGCTACCGTGCGATGAAAGCCCGCGCACGAGCTCAGAAGGAGGAGTGAGCCGCTCAGTAGCGTGCCAGTTATCAGAGATTTGTTCATACGTCTAGGGAGGTGAGAGATGATTCTATATACCAAGACTTTATGTGCTTTTTTCATGAATGTCAATCGAAAAGCTTTCTGTCTAACGTTTAAACCACTTCTGAGTGCATTTTTCGTGCGAATAAGCAATGCTCGGTGCTAAAAAAGCTGCTCCACTCTTATTCCCACTGAATGGCGTAGTTGGGGTACTTGAATTTCGTCTTCGTATTGGTGTTGTCGACAAAGATCTTCACCTCGACGGTCTTTCCGAGATAGGAGACGGCGTTGAGGGGATTCATAAAGCAGCTCTCGCAGTGGATGTCTCCGTCCTCATCGCGCTCGACGACTCCGACAATGTTCTTCTCTATGGTGCGCTCAATCCAGAGACGCTTATTCTCTTCGTAGTTGCTATTGGCTTGTGCGTATTGCTTGTACCAGAGCAGCACATCGCATAGGATGAGTGTCTGCGCGTAGAGGAGGTAGGGTGTATTGGAGGTTTTCCAATACTCTTGGAGATTGATGATCTCGTTATCATCGGGGCTGGTCGTGTGCGAGGCACCGCCTGTGATGAAGAGTAGATGCTTGATATTGTTCGCAATGAGCTTGGGGAAGTGGGCTTTGCCGCAGCGCACATTCAAGTACTTCGTGGGCTCACCGGCCAAGAAGAGGCTAGACTCTGTCAGATTGAGCTCGTCTTTGACGCAGAGGTCGTGCAGCAGTCCTATTTGATTCGCATGGCGGAACATGCACTCAATGATGATGCGCAAGGGGGTGTAGTAGACCTTGTGGTTGAGATCCTTTTCTCCCTCAATGGCGAGCAGGATTTCAAAAAAGCTATCGCGCCCCGCATCCCCCACGAGATCAAATACCTTGAGCACGTCTTCGTA
>CAYJOV010000068.1:0-11808 GCA_964371905.1 uncultured Akkermansia sp.
GGCTACATGTTCCAAGGCATCAACCTCCTCCCCCTGCTCAGCGTGGAGCGCAATCTACGCCTCGCCGCCGAGATGGCGATACTCCCTAGCAAGCTCTGGAAGACTCGCTGCCAAGAGCTGCTCCACGACCTCGGGCTCGACGAGATGCGCCGCCGCCGCGCGGATCGCCTCTCGGGGGGACAAGCCCAGCGTGCCGCCCTCGCGCGTACGCTCATGAAGAACTCCCCCATTGTGCTGCTCGATGAGCCCACCAGCGGCCTCGATGATGGCAATACCGCTATTATCTGCCGCCGCATCATTGCCGAGTCGGCGCACAAGATTTGTATCATCAGCACGCACGACGCACGCCTCTTCCCCATCGCTCATGAGATCATTGATTTTGACGCTCTTGTATCTGGCTAAAGATACCCTCCATCGCTGGCTCACGCGCCTCTCTAGCCCTGTGGCGCGCGTGCTCGTGGTCTTCTTCCTCTCGCTCTGCGCACTCTTCTTTCTAGGAAGCTACGTGATCTCGACCAAGGTCATCGAGGAGCGCATACGCAAGCAGGGCGCGGACACCGTCTCGCTCTTTGCCCGTGGGAAGGACCCCAAGACAAAGTTCCCCAGCGCTCAGCAGGTGCAGGACAATCTCCAGGTCGAGTCTTGGAGCTCGCGCAGCATCAGCTACATCAGCGATCCGAAGCTACGCAGCGTGCCGCTCATCACCTATGACTTCAACCGCTCCGCTCAGTACTACCCCCTCATGGTGAAGGGCAAGCCTACGCTGCTCTGCACCCCCGCCCTAGGAGTGCGCGCGGGCTTTCGCGCCTTTGAGATACGCGGGCATCGCCTCACCGTGCATGTGCGCCACCTCCCCGAGGATCATCCGCTCATGCGTATGAATGCAGGGCGCATCATCATCGTCTCGCCCAAGATGGCCGAGAGCTTTGGCGATGCGCGCCAGCTGCAGAATGCCGCCTTCCAGATCATGCTGCGTGACAATGCCGAGGATCTCAAGCTCGAGCAGCTCCAGCGCATGGAGCGCTACCTCAAGAGCTTTGCCCAGCTTGAGGAGCTCCAAGGACAGGTGCAATCCGCCATCCCCCTCATCAAAGACCTCAACGTCATCACGAGCAACCAAGGACAGGCGCGCGCCGCCTTCAGCCTCGGCATCGCGGTCATCGTCGGCATCCTGCTCACCGCGCTGGCGAGCATGGAGTACAGGCAGAATGAGTACATCTACACGCTCATGAAGAGCTTTGGCATACGCCCCATCCTGCTGGCGGGCACCTTCATCGTGGAGAACATTTTCCTCGTCGCCGTCTCCTTTGTGGCGGCCATCGTGACCTTTATGGAGATCCAGAAGATCGTGCTCACGCAGTTCTTCCGCCTCGGCAAGCACCGCCTCACGCTCGATGAGGTCATGCCCGAGATTGAGCTCATCGGCATGGCTCTCCTCGCCTGCGTGCTCATCTCTGCTATCCCTATCTTCATCGCCATCAACCGCGAGATAGGCCGCGTGCTCAAGTAGAGTTTAATAATTAAATTATTAAATACAAAATGATTAAGAGAATCATCATACAAAACTATAAATCCATCCGAGATTTAGACCTCACGCTGAATCAAATCAATGTCTTGATTGGTTCTAATGGTGCGGGGAAGAGTAATTTCATCTCCTTTTTCTCGCTGACGAAGGCTCTCTTGGAGCAGCGGCTGGGCTCATTCACGCTGGAAAAAGGGGGCATTGATACACTCTTGCATCAGGGCAGAAAAGTTTCTGGATCTCTGTATGGCTTACTCGATTTTGACAACAGGAATGCCTTTTATTTTACCATAAAGCCCATGCAATCCAACAAAGGCTTTATAGAAGAATCAGGAGATTATTATAATGCTGATGAGCTTGAGGAAAAAAACTATTCTACGTGGCGTAAAACCGTATGGGATCAAGCGACAGAAGAGTCAGAACTCGGGCAGCTCTATCAACCGCGAATGTTTTTTCTAGGAGATTACCTTGATAGCTGTGTTTTTCATTTTCATGATACCAGCGCGAGCTCTCCCATGCGCTCCAGCTGTGATATCGGAGATAATCACTACCTCAAAAGCGATGGGTCGAACTTGGCGGCCTACTTGTACCGCTTGTCCTTGAATGAGCCCAAAGCCTTCAGACTCATCGAGGGCACAGTCAAAAGCATAGCCCCCTATTTTCAAGCCTTCAAGCTGCGCCCTGACCCCAATGCACCACAACGCATTCAATTGGAATGGAGCGAGCGCAATAGCGATATGTATCTGAATGGCTACAGCTTTTCCGATGGCACGCTACGCTTCATCGCCCTAGCGACCCTGCTGTTGCAATCAAAGCCCCCCAAAGTCATTATTGTAGACGAGCCAGAGCTGGGACTGCATCCTGCTGCGATTACGAAATTTGCGGCACTCGTCCATCGTGCTTCGAAGAAAAGCCAAATCATTCTTTCTACCCAGTCTACGAATCTGGTCGATAGCTTTGAGCCAGAAGACATCATCACCGTGGATCGCGAAGGGGGGCAATCTGTCTTTAAGCGTTTAGCAGAGCGTGATTTAAGTGTTTGGCTTGATGGGTACAACTATTCTCTCAGTGAGCTATGGGAAAAGAATGTAATCGGGGGACAGCTCTCATGAAGCGCGTCTACATCGTCGTAGAAGGGCAAACAGAGCAGAAATTTGTCAAGGAGGTCTTATCGCCCTATTTGCTGCAAGAATCGGGCATCATGCAAGTGACTCCTTTGCTTATTAAAACGAGCAAAACAGGCAAAGGCGGTTTTGTCAACTACGAGCATCTGAAAAACACCGTCCTTCCTATGCTCAGACAGAAGAGTGATATCATCGTCACCACAATGGTCGATTATTTTCGTATCCCGAATAATCTTCCTGAGTACGATCAATGCCAAGATCTCGAGCCAAAGGAGGCGCGCGTGAATGCCTTGGAGCAGGCGATCAATGAGGATATAAAGGACGCTCGCTTTTTTTCCTACATACAGCTCCACGAGTTTGAGGCTCTGTTGTTCTCCCATGCCAGAGGCTTTGAGTCCTACTATGATGACGAGGAGCTCTGCGCCTTGCAAGCCCTCGTGAATAAGTATCCAAACCCAGAAGACATGAATACGTCAGCTCAAGGCGCGCCTTCAAAACGGATTCTGGCTATTCGTCTCAATTATGATAAGGACGTTGAAGGTATCCTTATTGCCATAGAAGTAGGCATCAAGGATATGATGACAAAATGCCCCAGATTTAAAGCTTGGGTCGAAAAAATCATATCCAGAGTACAGGATGGCAATAGCTAATGCAACAAAGCCCCTTCAGCGAGAAGAGGCTTTGTTGCTGTTTTGCGGGAAGCCCCCCTGCGGGAATGGGGGGAGAGGGGGCGTGTCGTGGGCTGGGCTTTAGCGGCGGACGATGCTTGTCTTTTTGACTACGACGGGCTTTTTGGCAGCTGAGCTGTACTTCTTGACGGTGGTCACCTTCTTGACAGGGGCGGCCTTTCTGACGACAGGGGTCTTCTTGGTGACGACGACTTTATTGCCTTGCTGGGGGATGTCGGCGACGCGCAGGTGTCCTACCTTAGCCGAGGGCTTGTGGGCATGGTGTGCCGCGGCTGGGAGGGCGACGCTGAGGGTGAGAAGAAGGGTGGCGAGGAGTGTTGACTTGTTCATTTTCAGTTGTTTTCTTTTGTTTAATTTGTTGGACTGTGTCCTTAGCCTAGAGAACGCAGGCAGGCGGGAGAAATCTACAGCGTGGGGATTTTTTTTGCCAGAGCGGGGGAAATCTGCCCATCGGGCACTTTAAGATTGAATTACGGGGCTGATTTGCTATAGTGATGAGCACTATGACTACTGAATCCACCCAGGCTGAATTGCCAGCCAAAGTGAAAAGCTACGCGCGCTATCTGACGACGATGGCCGGTCTTGGTGGTCTTCTCTATGGGGTAGACGTGGGCATTATTGCCGCGGCGCTCCCCTATATTGAGGCCACCACGAGCTTGAGTCCGTCTCAGCTCTCCTTCTTGGTTGCAGCAGTGCTCCTCGGCTCAGTGCTTTCCTCTCTCGTTGCAGGGATGCTTGCTGAGGCCTTTGGCCGCAAGATGATGATTATCGTCTCCGCCCTGCTCTTTACCTTGAGTATCCCCGTCATCTGTCTCTCCGATGGCGATTTTAATGCCCTGGTCGCGGGCCGTCTCCTTCAAGGTGCCTCGGCGGGTCTCATCGGCGTGGTCGTGCCCATGTACCTCGCGGAGTGCCTCGGTGCCTCGGCTCGTGGTAAGGGTACTGGGATGTTCCAATTCCTGCTGACAATAGGCCTCGTCTTTGCGGCGGCTATCGGCCTTGCGACGACGAACTTCGTCGGCGCGGCCAATGATGTCACTGTCACCGATATCGCCAAGACTGAGGCATGGCAGACCATCTTCTGGTGCTCCATTGTCCCTGGTATTCTCCTCTTCTTCGGCGCCTTCCGCCTGAAGGAATCCCCACGCTGGCTCTACAAGCGTGGTCGCAAGCAAGATGCGCTCGACTCCCTCGCTGCGAATAACGGCGATGCCGCTGCCCAAGAGATTCTCAATGAGATGATCGAGGCGGATGCCGCTGCTGAGCGCGAAAAGCTCGCTGCCAAGGAAGCCGCCAAGGGCGACAGCATCCTCCAGCGCAAGTACGTCATCCCCTTCCTGCTCGCCGTAGTCATTCTCGCCTGCAATCAGGCGACGGGTATCAACTCCGTGCTCAACTACTCGGTGGTGATCTTCCAGCAGGCTGGTCTCGAAGGTGACTCGGCAAACTGGGCCGACTTTGCCATCAAGATGGTCAACATGCTCATGACCATCGTCGCCGTCTCGCTCGTCGATAAGAAGGGCCGCAAGTTCCTCCTCAAGATGGGCACCGCCGGTATCATCGCGGGTCTCGTCGGTGTGGGTGTTATGTTCCACACACTGGAGAGCAAGCGCATTGATGTCACCGACATCGTCAAGGCCAAGGTGGCTGAGAATGCCTACCTCAAGGTCTCTGTCGATGAGGTGGTCAAGCAAAAGAATGTGCCTGAGTTCATCAAGGACGGCAAGGTGCTCGACGGCGTGCAGCTCATCGTCACCTACACGCAGGGTGGGGACTCCTACCAGCGCATGGCCAAGCAATTCGACCGTCAGGCAAAGCTCAGCGACATCGCAGCCACGGGCGTCACCTACAAGGACGCGGCGATGGATGCTGTGGATATGCCCTCCTTCCTCACGACCACAAAAGAGGCTATTGAGAAGGATCTTCCCCCTGCGAAGGGTGCTGCCCCTCTCTCCGCTCTGCTGAACCAAAAGGACGCCTCTGTAGCCTTCACAGGTGATGATGCGAAGCGCAAGGACACCGTCACGCTCATCCAGACACTGGAGAGCAATGGCGACCGCGTCATCGTAGCACCCTCCTGCTTTGGCAAGCCTGACTTCCTCGACAAGGCTATGTTCTGGAAGACCATGCCTGATGCAGGTACGCTCAAGGAGGTGCAGATCACACGTGCCGAGATCGGCATGACTCCCTCCGCGGCCACTGGCTGGATGGTGACGCTCTTCTTTGCCGTCTTCATCGCCTTCTTCGCCGCAGGTCCTGGTGTCTGCGTGTGGCTCGCTCTCTCTGAGCTCATGCCTACGCGCATCCGTGCGAATGGTATGGCCATCGCGCTTCTCATCAACCAAGGTGTCTCGACCACGATTGCGGGTGTCTTCCTGCCTTGGGTCGGTAGCTCGGGCTATGCGATGGTCTTCTTCACGCTGGCGGGCTTCACCGTGATCTACTTTATCACAGCGGCTTTCTTCCTTCCTGAGACGAAGGGACGCACGCTTGAAGAGATCGAGAAGTACTTCTCAACGGGCAAGATGCCCAAGCCTCTCGGCGAGACTGAGAGCTGATATCACAGCCTATTTTATAAATAAAAGCCCCTCTTATCGAATGATGAGAGGGGTTTTTATCGTGTTAATTATAAGCTTTATTAATAATTAACGACATGACATAATTGCGAGGTTCGGTGGCGCATGCAGACCTTGATTTTGGTGAGAATATAGGCATAATAAAACTAACCCAATTCATCCAATCTACCCGTATGAATTTACATATTACCCCAACTCTGCGGTCAGGGGTGCGCCCCCTTGCAAATATGCAACAGCGCGCCCGTCTATCGAGCTTTGAATCTCTGAATATCAATGAGGAAAGCCCCCCCAACACCAACCACGATCCTCCCCCACCCCTCCTAGAACCCAAACAAGATAAACCTCACCAGTCCCCCCAGCCATCCAGACCCCCGAGTGACGACAAGGAGCCTCAAGCCCCCAAGGAGGGCAAGGCTCAGAGCAACCGCCTCGCGTGGTATCACCCCCTGATCCCGCCCTTCTGGTCAAGACTGGGCATCCTCTCGCTGCCCTTCTGGCTCTTTTGGCTGCCGCGCAATCTTGTCTTGACCGTCCTGACGATACTATTCTCCGTATCGCACTGGGTCTACGCTGGCTTCAAGCTAGTGGCTAGCCTCGCCTATATAGGCCTGCTCTGTGCCGTCGCGACAGTATACTATTATGTCGATCTGGCAGAGGGCTATGATCTCTCGAAGCTCAACGAGATGCCCGAGCGCACCCTGATCTTTGACATCAGCAACAAGGAAATAGGCGTTGCCCATGGAGAGAATCGACGCATCATCGAAAATCTCAATGAAGTCCCAGCGGACTTCCTCTACGCGCTCACGCTGCAAGAAGACCGCCGCTTTTGGAACCACACAGGCGTGGACCCCATAGGCATCATGCGTGCGTGTATGCAGGTGCTCAAGCACTATCGCGCCACGCAGGGAGCCTCGACGCTGACCATGCAGCTCGCGAAGAATATCTTTGAGCACGCAGATCGCAGCTTCCACCACAAGTTCCTCGAAATCGCCCTCGCGCGACGCATCGAGCAGCTGTATAGCAAAGAGGAGATCATTCTGAACTACATCAACCGCATCTTCTGGGGGCATAGCTACCTCGGTCTCAAGCAAGCGGCACGCGGCTACTTCGACAAGACACCCGCAGAGCTCAGCATGAGCGAATCGGCGCTCCTCGCAGCCATCATCAAGAGCCCTAACAGGTACTCACCGCACAAGAACCCCGAAGGGGCGAAGAAAGAGCGCAACAAGCTCCTTGAGATCCTGCACTTCAACACGAACTGCAAACGCGAGGACTACCTCAAGCTCATCGCAGAGCCCGTCGTGGTCAAGAAGCCCGAGAGCTACAATCTAAAGAACTACGCGCTGGACTCCATCCTGCACTCCTTCAAAGAGGTCTTCTTGAAAAAGCCCGACCTCAGCGAAGAGGAGGTGAATCAAACCATCTCCAAGGGAGGCCTCCGAATCCATAGCACGATAGACGCGGAGCTCCAAGAGCACATCATCCAGTCCCTGAATAAGTATGTCGAGGAAGAGATCGAGAGCAAAAAAGGCTACCCGCATCAGACGCGCGCGCAGTATCAGAAAAAGCTCGCTGAGTGGAAAGTCGCAGGCCTCAAGGAGAGCGACATCCCCGCGCCCGACTACCTCCAGTTCAGCTGCGTGGTGATCAGCAACTCGACGGGAGCCATCCTCGCAGCAGTGGGAGGACGCGATAGCTCGGAGTCCAAGTTCAACCGCGCGCTCAAAGCCGAGCGCTCCATGGCATCGCTCGTCAAGTCGCATTCCTATGCGAGCTTCTTCGATACCGGAGGCGATCCCAAGCAGCTCATCTCGGATGGACGAATCAAAGTGGGTGAAATCGATGGCGTCATCGATCCCAAGTGGAATCCGCAGAACTCCAACGGCGTCTTCGGCGGCAAACGCCCCGCTCGCGAAGGACTCATGCACAGCCGCAACACCATGTCTATACGCGTGTGCAATCTCGTAGGCTGGAAGAGGCTCTACGAGTACTTCAAGAAAGCAGGGATCGGGCAGAAACTCAACGAGAATAAAATCAAACCCACGGCCTACCTCGGGAGCTTTGAGGCGACGCCTCTCCAGCTAGCCTCCAGCTACACCACCTTCGCCAACGGAGGGGTGCGGCCCGAGCCCTACCTCATCTCGGCGATCACCGACAATGAGAATAAGACGATATGGAGTCACGAGCACAAGCACACTGAGGTCTACGGAGCTCGGGCCAATGGCCTCACCCTCGACATCCTCCAAGATACCACCAAGGTAGGAACGGCGGCGGCTCTGGGCAAGCTCGTCAAGGGCAAGGTAGCAGTACTCGGCAAGACTGGCACGTCCAATGACTACAAAGATGCATGGTTCTGCGGCTCGACCTCCGAGCTCACCATCCTCGTCTGGATAGGATTTGATAATCCTCGTACCATCATGGATAGAGGCTATGGGGCTACCCTCGCCCTCCCTGGATTCATACGAGCTTTCAACATCACCCAAGAGATGGGCTACATGCCTGGTGCAGAAATCTTGCGCTTTGCTCGCAACCCTGGCAGCCTCGAAATACTACTCTGCAAGGAGAGCGGCAAGCTTGCGCATGCTGGCTGCAAGCATGCAAACTGCGCGATCGAGCATGTCATCGTCAACTACAGAGGACACGGCGAGTCCGAGGAGTTCACCGAGTGCACGCACCACCAACGAGACGACGACAGCAACATAGCTGGTCCCACGCCTCCGCGTCCCGCAGCCCCGAGGCCGACAGGCAAGCCCTAAAAGCGCCCCTCTCAAGCACGGGACTAGCTCCCTCCCCCCCCCTCCGATCACTCCCTGCCTCGCAGAGAGTGATCGCTGTCTCTGGGGAGGGGACAATGAATAGAAATGATCATCAAAAAGCATCTACTGCGCAGCTAAAAGGCAAAATCCCCATTGTCAATGATCACAAGTCGCTTTCGCGCTGCATATGAAGCTCCCCCCATTGACGCAAGGTGTACATGAGAGGCACAAGGGATTGACCATACTCTGTAAGGCTGTATTCCACCTTGGGGGGGACTTGAGCGTACACTTCTCGATGCACAATACCGTCCTCCTCAAGCTCTCGTAGTTGACTGGTTAGCATACGCTGGCTTACTTTGGGGATGCTTTTTTTCAGCGCGCCGAATCGCATGAATGGGGCATTGATTAGGTGAAAGATAATCACCGCTTTCCATCGCCCACCGATGACGGCAAGAGCCGCCTCGACTGAGCATCCATAGGGTTTGGGGTATTCTCGAGCCATTGTTTTCGATTTCTTAGTTACTATTTTGTTCCTATAGCAGTTTATTGTGCCTACTTGCTTTTTTGTAAGTTAGAGGCTATGATAGCAGAAATTCCCTTTTTCGCAAGATGAAAACAATACTCATTACAGGCTCAACAGATGGTCTCGGCCTTGCTACAGCCAAGATGCTTAGCCGCGCAGGGCATCGCATCATACTCCATGGTCGCTCGGAGAGCAAGCTCCTCGCGGCAAGTCAGCAACTCCCGCACGAGCCTGCTGGAGCTTATTGTGCCGATTTCAGCCAGTTGAACGCTGTGCGCCACCTTGCCCAAACAATCAAGAAATCAGGGCACAGATTGGACGTGCTGATCAATAATGCTGGCGTCTTCCACGTAGCGCAACCCCTCACGCCCGAGGGGCTTGATATACGCTTTGTGGTGAATTGCATAGCCCCCTATCTCCTATGCAAGGAGCTACTCGCTGATTTCAAACCACAGGGACGTGTGGTGAATCTTTCCTCTGCCGCGCAGGCTCGTGTGCAGCTTGATGCTCTGCTAGGCAAGGTGAGGCTCAGTGCTAGCTCAGCTTATGCGCAAAGCAAGCTGGGCATCACCATGTGGACAAATGCATTAGCCGCTCGCATCGACTCACCCCTCCTCGTCTCCGTCAACCCGCGCTCCTTTCTAGCCACCCCCATGGTGCGCGAGGTCTATGGAATGGCTGGGGTGGATGTGAACATAGGTGCGGATATCCTCTGCCGCGCAGCACTTTCTCCAGAATTCGCGCAGGCGCATGGCAAATACTATGATAATGACCAGGGCCGCTTCACCTCGCCTCACCCCGATGCACTCCAAGCGAGCCTCTGCGAGCGACTCCTTGCCCTCATGGATGAAATCATCTCACACAACACAGAAGCAAACTCCTATGATTGAATACAAAGGCAAAATTTACCGCCCATGGATGGAGGCCGACAGCCTCCTCATCCAAGTGACCTACGGCTGCTCACACAACAGCTGTACCTTTTGCACCATGTTTGATGACAAGAAGTTTGGAGTGCGCGCACTCTCGGACATCTATCGCGATATTGAGCGTGCGGGAGAGCTCTATCAAGGCGTAGAATCCGTCTTCCTCACTGATGGCAATGTACTGGTATTGAGCAGCTCCAAATTACTCAAAATTTTACATCACATCAAGACCCATCTCCCCTCCTGCCAGCGCGTCGCCATGTATGCCTCCTTTACTGATCTGCGCAAAAAAAGCGTTGAGGAACTGCGTGCTCTAGGCGAGGCGGGGCTCGATATCGTCTATGTCGGGCTTGAATCAGGTGATGCTGATATCCTGCGTCGTGTGAAAAAGCACCTCACACCAGCACAAGCTCTTGACGGGATGGCGCATGCCAAGGAGGCAGGACTCGCCGTACACTGCTCGCTGATCTTTGGGCTCGGTGGCAGGGAGCACTCCAAGGCTCATATCGAGGCCACGGCATCCCTTCTTAATCAACTCAAGCCAGAGGAGATCTCCTGCCTCAGCCTCAGTGTGCAGCCTTGTAGCGAGCTCGAGAAGGAAGTACAGGCTGGACGCTTCACCCCTGTCAGCCCCCTTCAGCTCTTGCAGGAAGAAAAATACCTCCTCGAGCACATCACCTTCCCCACCCTCTACTGGGGCGACCACGCCAACAATCTTGTATCCAAGCGCGGTTACTTACCCGAGAGGCAAGAAGAATTCATCCAAATCCTTGCTTATGCCATTGAGCATCATCCCCTGAGCAAGGCGAATAGCTACTCACCCCGTCCTTGGTAAAGACATCATGGACACCACCCCACACATGATATGAATATACACGACATCATCCACCGACGCTACGCAACCAAGAAATTCCAAGCGGAGCGTGAGCTCAGCGCTGAGCAGCTAGAGCAGCTCAAAGAAATGCTGCAAATGTCCGCCTCCTCGACGAATGCGCAGCCATGGCATTTTATCCTCGCCACCACGGCAGAGGGCAAGAAGCGCATCGCCCAATCTACCCAAGGGAGCTACGCCTTCAATGCACCGCGCATCCTTGATGCCTCAGCCGTCGTTGTTTTCGCGGCGCGACATGACATCAGCGATGCATATCTCGCACAGGTGCTGGAGCAAGAAAACAAAGATGGTCGCTATGCGAATACGGAGCTCATGCAAGCCATGGACGATGGGCGCAAGTACTTTGTCAACTTGCACCGCCATGATCAGCGAGACCTGACACATTGGGCGGAGAAGCAACTCTACCTCAATCTCGGGAGCTTTTTAATTGGAGTTGCCGCGATGGGGCTCGATGCGGTGGCGATGGAGGGCTTTGACGCCTCGGTGCTTAATGCCGAGTTTGAGCTCAGCGAGAGCGGCTTTGGCGCGGCTGTCATCGTGCCTGTAGGCTATCATGATGAGGAAGATTTCAACGCTCAATTACCCAAGTCACGCCTGCCGCTCAGCGAGCTGATTACGCCTTGCTGAATGAAGCCTGGACTGCTCCTCCTTGGCAGGAGCAGTTCGCGTATGCTTGCACACGAGGCTCGCGACTAGCATCGAATTTCATTTTACAAAAGGGATGCACCTCTAGGGCAAGTGCAAAAAATCGGCACTCCGTCAGAATCGTATCATGATCACAGTCGCTTCATACCAAGGCAATC
>CAYJOV010000069.1:0-11772 GCA_964371905.1 uncultured Akkermansia sp.
TATGGCGCGCGAGTATTCGCGGTAGAGCTCATGGGAGGTGTCGTGCATGGGGATGGCTATGGGGATGCGGTGTCCTCCGACCATGTCGAGGTTGATTTGCCATGTAGGTAAAGTGTTTGTGCCGAAGCGTCTCTCGGCGTCCCATGTCGAGCCGTAGAGGCCATCTTCGCGGGTCATGTCCCAAGCGAAGGATTCTTCACCGTCGAAGAAGACGAGCTCGACTTGCTGCGCTTGCTGGGGCTTCTTTACGAGCATGCGGGCGATCTCGATAAGGGCAGCTGCGCCAGAGGCTCCGTCATTGGCGGCTTGAAAGCTCTCGGAGACTCCTATCTTGGCATCAATATGGCAGCTCAGCAGCATGGGGCGTACCTGCTGGCTCGCGCCGTAGGTGGCGTAGAGGTTGGTCATATTCTTTCCTCGTACGGGGAAGCTGCGACGCTGTGTCGTCCAGCCGTTAGCTTGGAGATGCTTTTCTATATAGCAGAGTTGTGCTTCGTAGGCGGGAGTCCCTGTCGCTCGCAAACCCATGGAGCAGAAGGCCTGTGTGTGGATGTAGGCGTTGTTGCCTGATACTTCAGGGCTGTCAATGAGACCCTGAGCTTGGGCGCGCTCTTGGCTGGGAGCGCTGGTGGTGGGTTTTACTGCGGTATTGTCGCCGCAGGCGCTGATGAGTGCGCTGAGCGTGAGGAGCAGCGCGTGTCGTAATGATGAGGGTGAGAGGAGGTACTTTCTCATAAGGGGTCGCTGATTCCAAAGATCTGCATGATGCGGGTGAAGTCCGACTTATTCATGTAGGGAATCTCGATGGTACCCTTGTTCTCCCCCTTCATGCTGATCTGAACGGGTGTCCCGAGATCGGCGGTGAGTCGTCTACACACGTCCTCGTAGGCGGGAGGCAGGGATGCGGCTTCGCGGTCGGGGCGTGGTGTAGGGTTAAGGGTGTCACGCACCATCTGCTCGGTCTGGCGTACGGTGAGCTTGCGCTGGATGACGCGCTCGGCGGCTCGGTGCTGGACTTCGGGATCCTTGAGCTGCAAAAGCACCTTGGCGTGGCCTATGGTGATGAGCTCATTGTTGAGCATCTCGCGTACATCATCCTGCAAGTCGAGCAGGCGTATCATATTAGCAATGACGGAGCGAGGCTTGCCGACGTGGCGTGCGATATCGCCTTGCTTGATTCCAAAGTGTGTCTGGAGCATCTTGTATTGCTCGGCTTCTTCGAGGGGGCGGAGATCTTCGCGCTGGAGGTTCTCAATGAGGGCGAGCTCGGCGACTTCGTAGTCGGTGGCTTCGCGTATGATGACGCGTATTTGCTTCATGCCCAGGCTACGCGCAGCTCGCAAACGACGCTCACCTGCGATGAGCTCGTAGACGCCTTCTACCGTACGTACGACGAGAGGCTGGAGCAAGCCGCGCTCCTTGATGGACTCGGCGAGCTCGTTGATTTGCTCTTCATCAAAGTGGCGACGGGGCTGGAAGGGGCATGTGCGCAGCTCATCTATATTCACCGTGTGAATCTGCTCGCTGCTAGGAACCGCGGCGGTATCTGCCTGCTCATGTACTTGAGGTATGATCGCATCCTCCTTTTTCATAATCAGAGCTTTGAGCCCCTTCCCTAGTGCTTGTCTTGCCATTGTGCCCCGAATTTTATATGATAAGACACCAAAAATCAATAAGTTTTTTGCGAAAGCTGCGACCTTCTCTTATTACAAGTGCTCTTTTCACGCTTTCAATTGGGTAAGTCCTTAGGCTATTGTGACAGCGCGTGGCACTGCCATACAGCACAAAAACGTGCAAGCATCTCTTTCTTGACCTTTCGTCGCTTTGCTGGTAGCATAGCAGTTCTAGGGAATGAGATAACATGAAATCGCGATTGGATGAGTTTACAGAGTGGGGAACCGAGGTGATTTTCGGACGAGCGCATGGATTTCGTGCATGGTGCTTGCGCTGCGTTCTTCGCGTAGCATCACTGTTTTTTTATATAGTCATCAAGCTGCGTCTCACGCTCTTTCGCTTTCGTATCAAGCGCGTACACTACCTCGGTAGCTTTGTTATCAGTGTGGGTAATATCACAGCTGGTGGTACAGGGAAAACACCCGTTGTCGAGCTCCTCGCGCGTACACTCGCCGCGCGTGGGCGTCGCTGTGCTATCCTCACACGCGGCTACAAGAGCGCTGATCTCACAGAAAAGCAGATCTGGAAGGATGCCCAAGGGCGCGATGTCTCCCCGCTCCCAAAAATCGCTAGTGATGGCACGACGCGCTACCTGAGCCCCCTCTACGCGGGTGACGAGCCCTACATGCTCGCGCGCAATCTCGACAAGGTGGCCGTACTCGTAGATAAGGATAGAATCAAGTCGGGGCTTTTTGCCATCAACCATCTGAGCTCCAACACGCTCATCCTCGACGATGGGATGCAGTATCTCAAGCTGCGCCACGAGATAGATATCGTGCTCGTGGATTGCGGTGCCCCCTTTGGGACGGGGAGCTTGCTGCCTCGTGGGACGCTGCGTGAGCCTCGCTCCAGCCTCAAGCGTGCCAGCTACATCATCCTCACCAAGAGTGCGGGCAAGAGCGATGAGGAGATAGACGAACTCATCGCCACGATACGCCGCTATAATGAGATTGCCGACATTATGGTCACAGATCACGCCCCTGTGTGCCTTGAAAATATCTTCACCAAAGAACGCCTCCCTCTCAATGCCTTAAAGGATAAATACGTCGCCTGCCTCAGCGGCATAGCGCGCCCAGAGAGCTTCGAAAACCTCGTCACCCAGCTCGGCGCGCGTGTAGAGATACGCCGTCGCTATCCTGATCACTATTGGTTTGAACAAGAGGAGCTAGAAAGCTTCGTCAGCCGCTGCGCCGATCGAGCGATGGACTACATCATCACGACGGAGAAGGATGCTGTACGCTTCCTCAAGCCTGAGGAGATGGATGTACCCATCTATTTCCTACGCATTGAGATCCAGATAAAACAGGGGCAGCAGTACTGGGACAGAATGATCGATAATATCTGCCATCTCGGTCAGGGACAGCCCGCTCCCGAGTGGAGCGAGGTGCTCTAAGCTCTCCTCACACAGGGATGATCTGCTCGTAGAGCTCACAGATACGCGCCCAGTGCTTGGGGCTATCATCGCTCTCGGGGTGGATCTGTGCTCGTGTCAAGCGCGCGTAGCGCAAGCTGGCTTTGGGATGCTCTAGCTCGCGCAATCCCACCGAGAAACTCGCGCCCAGGGAAGCAAACTCACGCGCCATCTCCAGAGAGCCATTCCACGCATGAAGGTGCACGCGTGGCAGCACCCCGCAACGTCTACGCTCGCGCAGAATGGCGAGTATATCCGACCATGCACCCGCACCGTGCACATGCACACGTCTCTCATGACGAAAGGCTGCCCCGAGCTGTATATGAAAAATCTCCAGCTGACGCTGCCAGTGCACGCGGTGCTTCTCATGCCCGTCAAGACCGCACTCCCCTACCCCAGCAGATGGATAACGCACCAACCAATCATCCAGCTCAAAGGCAAAGCCACCCACATCCTCCACCTCTGAGGCATGCCACGGATGCACGCCAAAGCAGGGGACCATCTGCTTGGGAGCTGCGGCAATATGCTCCCAGTCAGCGGGGGTAATGGCATTGAGGTAGCCGCCTTGGGAGACGACATGATGGGTGTGATAATCAAAAAGCAAGGTATTCATAATACAAAGGGGAAGGGCGAAATTCAACGGCTCGACATCAAGCCTTCTTCATAAAAGCTAAAATAGGGACACGGGCGCGTAGCACTCCTAGCACCGATAATAACATGGTCAAGGATGCGCATATGCAGGATGTCGGCGGCCGCGAGCAATTCCTTGGTCAGTGAGAGATCGGCCTTGCTCGGGGTGGGGTCTCCGCTGGGGTGATTGTGGGCAAGGATGATGCCGTGGGCATTGTACTTGATGGCATCGCGGAAGATGTCGCGCGGGTGCACGATGACGCGCGAGAGCGTCCCCTTGCCTACATTCACTCGGCGTATGAGACGATTGCGCACATCGAGGAGCAGCAAGACCATATTCTCCTGATGCTCGTAGCGTAGATCCGCCGCGAGATAGTCATAGATGGAGCTCGCGCTGCTCATGTCCTGCGAGCTGAGCTGCTCCTTGACGGCGCGCGAGCCGAGCTCAAAGACAGCGGCAAGTGTTGCGGCCTTCGCTGGTCCTACACCCTTGCAGAGTGCGGCGATATCACTCGCCTCCATCGCTCCGAGTGCGGCGAGCGAGCCTGCGGCGCGCTTCATCTTGGCAGAGAGCTCAAGGACGTTGCAGCCCTTAAGTCCCGTGCGCAAGAAGAGGGCTATGAGCTCCTCATCGCTCAATTTGCTGCGCCCGTACCGCATGAGCTTCTCGCGAGGGAGATCTTGCTCAGGCAAGTCACGCATTTGGAGCGCGACTTGTCCGTCACTCTCCTCATAAGACTGGGGATGCTTCATAACCTCTTTTTGCTAAAACCAAATCACTAGACAATTGTCGATGCAATGATTATATAACCCTAAAGACAGTCTACCCCCCTAGATAGGAGGAAAATATAGCTCGACTCGTCGATCGTACCAAATACTTGCTATCTGATGTAAAGGCTATGCTAAGAAGATCATGATCATGCTTATACTCATCGGCGACCCTATTATTCTCAACATCAAACAGAAAAACACTCTTATCTGAACCAATTGAGGCAAAATACTTACTATCTCTAGAGAATATAACATTTGAGGGGGAACGCTCATGATGTACAGAGCCGACCACCTTCAGCTGGCTTAGATCTATAAGACGCACATAACCATCTGTGCAAACGGTTGCTAGAAATTTCCCATTCGGGGAAAACCTCACTCTTTTGACACTATGATGATTACGATGTTTGAACGGCATCACTACCGCCCCCTGCTCTACATCATAAAGTTGAGCAACTGAGTCCCCGCCGGCTGTCGCAAAATATTTTCCATCATCACTCAAAACCACACCATAGACCATACGATCATGCTCGATGGTAGCTATTTGTTTACGCTTTTTTGTATCAAATAGCTGTGCTTTATCGTCAAAACTGCCCGTGGCAAAATAGCGCGCACTAGCGCACATTGCCATGCTACGAATTTCTCGACTATGCTTCAGAGTACCAACCGTTCTATTGTATTGCAAGTCATACATCTTTGCTGTACCATTGCTGCAACCTATACCGATATATCTACCATCTAGTGAGAAAAACGCAATAGTCACCGATTGCGCCTGCTTTAGTGATTTGATCAGCTTTCTACTGGCGACATCGTAAATTTTAACATAGCCGGCTCTATCACCAGTAATGAGGAATTTGCCATCTGCAGAAAAACCCACATCATTGAGAGTCGATTTGGAGCTAATTGTTCCCAAAAGTTTCCCTGTCGCACTATTACACAGGGTAATCATATTATTGGTATAGAGCAGCGCCACATAATTCCCTTGAGTGGCGATAAGCGCATACTTTGCCTCCTGAGGATAGTGCCACTCATTGTTAAGTACTGGAGGAGGAGGGATAGGTGCTGCCTCTCTCTCCTTTTGCACCTCTGTTATTGGAGTTGATCGGGGTGAGTCGATGTGCAGTGTCTTCGGATTGGGCTCTTTTGACTCGCTAGTACTCGACACTGTCTTCTTGGGCTGATAAACAGGTGTCTTCACTGTTGAAAGACCAGTTGAGATACTCGCCCCCTGAACACCTCCACCACCATAAGGCCCTACTACTGAAACAGAATCATCTTGTTTTGGACTAGAATCATCTATAATATGATCTATAAAAAACGTAAGTATGGTGACTATTCCTGCGAAGTATCCGATAAAACCACCTATTTTAGAAGACGATGCACTTTTACTCATACGTCCATGTTATGTTTTTTTGTATACTCTGTAAAGTATAATTCTCAATCCTTAGTAAAACAGTGAAAACAGCAGAATCAATAATCACGCAGCAAGAAATCGCGGGGCTAGTCGCGAGATTTTTTGGACAACTATGAAGCGATGTGTCTGGCGTTGGGCTTTTCTTATAGCCAATCAAGCTCAAGCTCCTAAATGGATTTTTAAGATCTTAAGCGACTGAACTGCCTAGGCTGCTAGCTACTGGAATAAGCTGATCATCATATAAAAAATCGACCTGCTACGGAGCGTGAACTTGACCTGACGGGCAAAACACTCTAGTATGGAGCAACGATTATATGAACACCCACCCCTTCCTCAATGCTGATTTTGAAATCGCCTGGGCCGCTCTGACCACCGAGCGCGCCGCTGATGATGTACGCGAGGGCATCAAGCGTGCCCAGCAAGCTATCGCCAAGCTCTGCGCCGTGCGCAGCGATGAGAGCTGCTATGACAATACCTTTGCCGCATTAGAACAAGCTGGAGAGCCCTTGAATCGTGCTTGGTCGCGCCTCCAGCACCTCCAAAGTGTCAACGATAGCCCCGAGCTGCGTCAGGTGATCAATGAGCTCATGCCCGAGGTGGTGATGTTCTCCTCCTCCATCACGCTCAATCCCGAGCTCTACGCCGTGCTCAAGGCGGCAGCGGAGGCTCCGTGGGTAGCCGACCTCAGCGAGGTCAAGCAGCGATTCATCACGGAGACCATGCTCGATTTTCGCGAGAGTGGCGCGGAGCTCAATGAGGAGCAGAAGCTGCGCTACACAGAAATCCTCACGCGCCTAGCCGAGCTCACGCAGCTATTTCGCGAGCGTGTGTTGGACTCCACCAATGCATGGGAATACGTCACCGACGAGGCGGCTCTGCTCGCAGGTCTGCCCGAGTCAGCTCTCGCGGCAGCGCGTCAGAGTGCCGAGGAAAAGGGCTATGGCAATGAGGCGGCGCCTCAATGGCGCTTCACCCTCCAGATGCCTAGCTACATCGCTGTGATGACCTATGCGGATGACGCCTCACTGCGCGAGCGCGTGTGGCGGGGCTATAGCACGCGAGGTGTAGGCGAGTATGACACCTCGGAGTTGATTGCTGAGATCATGCGCCTGCGTGATGAGCGTGCGCAGCTCTTTGGCTATACCTGCCCTGCTGATTATACGCTGAGTCGTCGCATGGCGGGCAGCGGCAAGCGTGCTCTGGATTTTATCAATGACTTGCATGACAAGGTCAAACCAGCCTTTCTAAAGGAGCAGGAGGGGATACGACTCTTTGCCGAGCAGCAGAGCGGGGAATCCATGCCGCTGATGAAGCCATGGGATATAGGCTACTGGAATGAAAAGCGACGCAAGGCTCTCTATGACTTTGACAGCGAGCAGCTGCGCCCCTACTTCTCCATGCCTCAGGTGATTGCGGGCATGTTTGACATCTTCTCCGAGCTCTTCGGGATACGCGTCGTGCAGCGCGAGAGTTTTTACCGTCAGAGTGATGCTGAGCCTTGCCCCGAGGGGGCAGCTGAGGTGTGGCACCCCGAGGTGGAGTTCTTTGATGTGTACGATGCTGCTAGCGACGAGCACCTAGGCTCCTTCTACACTGACTGGTACCCACGTGAGAGCAAGCGCGCTGGCGCATGGATGAACTGCCTGAGCTGCGGAATGCCGCCCACAGCAACAAGCCCACGCCTCCCTCATCTCGGACTGATGTGTGGCAACATGAGCCGCCCAGTCGATGGAAAGCCCGCCTTGCTCTCGCACGATGAGGTGACAACAGTCTTCCATGAATTCGGTCACCTCCTCCATCAGCTGCTCAGCGAGGTAGAGGTAGCAGCGCTTGCGGGCACAAATGTCGCGTGGGACTTTGTCGAGCTCCCCAGCCAGATCAATGAGAACTGGACCTGGCAGCGCGAGGCTCTCAACCGCTTCGCACGCCACTACCAAGACGCCCATGCCAGCATCCCCGAAGAGCTACTCAACAAGATGCTCGCAGCACGACACTATGGAGCAGCGAGCTTCTGCATGCGCCAGCTCTCCTTTGGCAAGATCGACCTTGAGCTACACAATCACCCCTCAGCGGTGCAGGGGCGTGACCTTGAGGAGTATGATCGTGAGATCCTAGCTGATTACCGTATCCAGACCACGGAGATGGCGATGAGTATGCTGCGCGGATTCAGCCATATCTTTGAAGGGGGCTATGACTCGGGCTACTATTCGTACAAATGGGCGGAGATGCTGGAGGCGGATGCCTTCTCGCGCTTCGAGCAGGAGGGCATTTTCAATGCGCAGACTGGCGCAGACTTCCGCCGCTGCATCCTTGCGGCAGGCAATAGCAAGCCCGCAGATGAGCTCTACCGCGCCTTTATGGGACGCGAGCCCGATGCCGAGGCTATGCTCAAACGCGATGGTATCGTCTAAGATCTGCCTTTTGTGAAAATAAAGGGGGGCTTCTCATTTCTCAAAAGCTGCCTCGTGAAGCGATTTTCTGAATTTTCTTATTCACAAAGACGAGAATTTAGAAGCCCGCTAAAAAAGCCCTGCTGTTGAAAAACAGCAGGGCTTTTTTAGTGTACAAAGAGAAAAAATAGAGCTTACATGCACATACCACCGTCACAGACAAGCACCTGACCTGTCATGTAGCGAGCCTCATCGGAGGCGAGGTAGGCAGCGCAGCTAGCAATATCCTCGGGGCTTCCCATGGTCTTCATAGGAATGCGAGCGAGGATAGTATCACGCGCAGCCTCAGGGATGGCATCAGTCATCTCCGTAGCGATAAAGCCGGGGGCAATGACATTGCAGGCCACACCGCGCGAGGCGAGCTCTTGAGCGAGGGACTTAGTAAAGCCGATGAGACCTGCCTTGGAGGCGGCGTAGTTCGACTGACCGAGGTTGCCAGTGATCCCCACGACCGAGCCCATGTTGATAATGCGTCCTGCGGGGCTCTTGGTGATGGTGCGCATCAGAGCCTTGACAAAGAGGTAGACGCTCTTCAAGTTCGTGTCCATGACAGCATCCCAGTCAGCTTCCTTCATGCGCATGAGCAAACCGTCCTTGGTGATACCGGCATTATTGACGAGGATGTCAATGCTGGGATACTGGGCAAGGATGGCTTTCACACAGGTCTCAACGGCAGCCGCATCGGCGACATCACAGGCAAAGGCTGTGCAAGTATTGGGATACTGGGCGTTGATAGCATCTGCGGCAGCACCGCAGGAGGCGGGATTGCGAGAGATGAGGATGACGCGAGCTCCTTCTTGAGCAAAGCGCAGGGCGACTGCTTGACCGATGCCGCGGCCAGCTCCTGTTACGATGGCTGTTCTACCTTCGAGTCGTTTCATGATGACTGTATTCTAAGGCGGCTCTCGAGGCTTGGCAAGAAAAATCGGACTACTCCTCGCCAAACAAAGCGATAATCACAGAAATAGCCCGCTGGCCAAAGCGCCCCATCATCACAGCGTACGGGAAATAAGGCCACGCTAAGACTCTGCAGCACTGGGGGAGAGACGCCCCTCGGCCTCTAGCTCCTCGATGAGGAGCTCCATGGAGGGGAGACGCAGCAACTCGCTGCTGAGGCGCAGGGGTTGCTCGGGTCGCGAGTGGAGTGTGACGAGGAGGCTGAGTGAGATATGGGAGTTTTTTTCCACTCGGATGAGCTTGAGATGAGCGATATCCTCCCAGCCATAGAGCGTCTTGCGCAGCAAGCTACGCGTGATCCCTCTATCATCCACGGTGTAGTGGAGGAGGTAGTAGTAGCCCCCCCAGAGGACGGTGACGATGCTGGCCGCAATTGAGCCGTAGTACTGCAGCGCGTTGATATCATCGCGTTGCAGAGTGTAGGCACAGGCAAAGAGGATGAGCAGGCTCATGCCCAAGTAAAGATTCCTATTGTGGCAGCGCAGAATGTGCAGTGTCATGTCGTCTAAAGGGGGCTATGGTGAGTCGCTAGGCAGCGAGCTTTAGAGGTTATCCGTGTAGTCGTTGTTAGGGATAGGACGGTACTTCACATCAATGGGATCTACCTCGCCTCCGCGCGAGAAGTCCTCGACATTGCGAGTGATGTAGACTGGCATATCCTTCTGTGAGTATTGGAAAAATTTCTTCGCGATCGCGTTAGGCGTACGGATACAGCCATGGGAAAGTCGCTGCCCTGCCTTGACCACACCTGTGTGCAGACCGACACCATCCCAAGTAAAGCGATGCCAATAGGGCATGGAGGCGGCGGCAAACTTTGCTCCCGCGGGGAGTCCCTTTTTGAGGTCAGCGTTTCTATTGATCACCTTGCCCGAGGCGGACACAAAGCGACCGTAGCGACTGGAATGATGCTTTTCCTTCTTCTCCATGACGCGGAAGACACCTGTCGGGGTGAGATGTCCATTCGTTCCCGTAGAGACGGGCCAGTCCATGGCGACTTGACCTTTGATGTAGAGGCGCGCGCGCTGCTGAGGGAGACAGATGATGAGCGTCGAGTTGTTTTTGGTGAGCTGGGGTAGTAAGCTGTCGTCACTCCAGCTGCGCATCGTCTTTGGGTAGGAAGAGGAGGCTGCAAAGGCAGCGTGACTTCCTGAGGGGTGACTCTGTGAGGGAGGCGTGGGCTGCGGCGTGGTGGGCTCAGCTGGGCTTGGGGCTATACCTTCTACGGGGGGAGGACCTGGTATAGGAGGAGGTCCATCACCTAGAGGATAATCGGGCGGTGGCTGAAGGCAGCTATTGAGAAGCAAGAGAGAGCCTGCTACAAGAGCGACTTCTAGGCGTGCTGCTGTCGTGATAGGAGTGGTATTCATGGTGTAGACTGATTGAAGATCTGTGAGCTAGTAGTACAAAAACTCCCCCATGCGTGCAGGGGGAGTTGATGTAAAGTGGTCTGTGTATCCTAGATCGCGCTTATTTATTAGGAATGCGGATCTTTTGACCGATGCGCAGGCGGCGTGCGTCTGCTCCACTCATACCATTGAGCTTAAGGATGGAGCTAGAGCTTACTCCGTAGCGGGCAGCTACTCCTGAGATGGTATCACCCGAGCGTATGGTGTAGGTGCGTCCTGAGCTTCGACTTGAGGAGGAGCTACTCTTCTTGCTTGAACTACCACTGCGTCCTGAACTCTTGATGTGGCGCAGAGCCTTGGGTGTATAGGGCACCTTGATGGTACGTCCTGCGTAGATGGTATCACCCTTGATGCCAGAGGCACGACGTATCGCAGATACGGTTGTACCGCAGCGTTCAGCGATGAGAGAAAGATTGTCACCAGAGCGTACCTTGTAGACCAGCAGCGTGGGCTTGGTGATCTTGGGTGTCTTCTTGGTGCGCTTGACGGGCTTCTTCTTGGTTGTAGGCTTCTTCTTCGCCTTGGGCTTTGCCTTGGGAGTAGACGTCGTGACGACGGAGGTCGTATCGGCTACAGTCGTTGTCATTACCGGCGTGGGATCGAGAGGCACAGGATCTACCGCGATAGGCGCATCTTTGACAATGACGGGCTCATTCTGAGAGCTAGCTACACTACCAGAGCTAGTTGCGCTTGTCTCACCTGGCTCGGGAATGGCAAAATTGTTACGATCGTAGACGGGAGTATTAGGACCTGCACTGACTTGAGCTATGCTATCTCCACCGTCTACCCAAGGTGGGATCATATTTTCATCAAGACGCATTTCGCTCGCAGGAGTGGCTTCCAAATTGCCGTAAAAATTCTCATCAGTAGGAGACGAGCATGAACTCATAACCAATAACACGCTGGTGCCTATGCTGAGTTGGAGTAATTTGCGTTTCATACGTGAGACATTGTACCGATTTTATCACCCTAAGGCAAGTACAAAGATATACGATGACTCATTTTTCTGCTAGTGTAAAATCTTTTCTGTAAAATCGAGAACACACCCGCTTTAGGCGCGCG
>CAYJOV010000070.1:0-11710 GCA_964371905.1 uncultured Akkermansia sp.
TTGAGCTTTTCGATGACCTGCGGAGGAGCCATACGCCCTACGATGCCTATCCAGACACGCCCTTCCTTGAGATCGTCAGTGATATTGACCTCAAGGACAGAGATAATCGTGCCCGACCATTCAAAGTCGCGCTGGATGACAGCGCTGATCTCGCGCTTCATCAGCTCATTGACCTTGTCCATGCGTCGTGATGCCATAGCTCGTAGAAGGATGGGTTAGAGAGTTTGCTGGATCTTTTCGAGCGTGTAGCACTCGATGACGTCCTTCTCCTCGTAATCATTATAATCAGCGAGACGAATACCGCATTCTAAGCCAGCCTTGACTTCCTGCACCTCATCTTGGAAGCGACGCAGGGTGGACATCTTGCCGTCAAAGACCACTTGACCCTGACGGATCACGCGAGCTTCAGCGGTACGCTGCATGCGACCATCGGTGACGAAGGCACCGGCAGCCTTGCCCTTGTTGAGCTTGAAGATCTGGCGAATCTCGGCGTGACCGATGATATTCTCACGTGTCTCAGGTTCGAGGAGACCCAGCATCGCGTCTCTGACCTGATCAATGAGCTCATAGACGATGGAGTAGATCTTGACTTGAATCTTTTCGCGCTTCACCGCACGCACAGCGTTGGTCTCCACATTCACATTGAAGCCAAGGATGACCGCATCAGACGAGGAGGCCAAGAGCACATCACTCTCCGTGATGGGACCCACGGTAGCACCGATGAACTGGCACTCCACCTTGTCACTCTCAATCTCGAGAATGGCGCGCTTAATCGCCTCAACAGAGCCTTGAACATCGCCCTTGAGGTAGATTTTCAGCGTGGCTTTTTGCACATTGTCGCCCATCATGGCAAGGATGTCTTCCATGCGGGAGCGGGTGGGAGCCTTGAGACGCTCGGTGCGCTGGGCTTCTTGGCGTTCTTCTGAAAGTTTGCGTGCGGCGCGTTCGTTGGTCATCTCGACGAGCTCGTCACCGACATGAGGCGTGCCGAGGAATCCCGAGACCTCTGCAGGCATACCAGGGAGTACCTTCTTGATCACCTTGCCTTGATCATTGACCAGTGTCTTGATCTTGCCGGCGTAGGGACCGCAGATGAAGGGCATACCCACCTTGAGGGTACCACTCTCCACAATGACAGTAGCCGAGCTACCACGTCCCTGCTCGACACGAGCCTCGATGATGGAGGCGCGGCAGTTGGCGCGAGGGTTGGCTCGCAGCTCGAGCACCTCGGCTTGGAGGCAGAGGAGGTCAAGGAGATCGGGGATACCATCACCCGTGGTTGCCGAGACATCGACACATTCAATATCACCGCCAAAGTCTGTGACGACGAGCCCTTCTTCCATGAGCTGAGTGCGCACACGGGTGGGGTCAGCGGCGGGTAGATCGCACTTGTTCACCGCGATGATCAGAGCCTTACCTGCATTCTTTGTATGTAGGATTGCTTCACGCGTCTGAGGCATGATGCCATCATTCGCCGCGACGACGAGTACGACAATGTCGGTCACATCGGCGCCACGAGCGCGCATCTCGGTGAAAATAGCATGCCCTGGGGTGTCGATAAAGGTAAGAAGATTGTTGTCATGTGTCACCGTGTAAGCTCCAATATGCTGTGTGATACCACCGGCCTCACCCGTGACAACATTACTACGGCGTATGTAGTCGAGCAGCGAGGTCTTGCCATGGTCGACGTGACCCATGACCGTGACGATGGGAGTACGCAGCTTGAGGACATCCTCAGGCTCCTCCTCGACGGCAACGGCTTCTGGCTCTTTGATCTCTTCGAGTTGTGCTTTGACACCAGCACCTTTTTCACGTCGTACTTTCTCATAGACAAAGCCGTGCTTCTCGCTCAGAGCAGCAAGATGCTCGCTATCGAGAATGGTCTCAAGGTTGGCAAAAACACCCAAGGGCATCAAGTCAGGTATAAGCTTAAAGGGCTTGATACCGATTTTTGCAGAGAGTTCAAGCACACTGATAGGGGCTTTGATGGGGTCTTTAGAAACAGGGAGAGCTGCAGGAGCAGGCTTGCGTGAGGCAGACTTCTTCTCAGCAGCAGGTTTTTTCTCCACATGAGGGGTGGGAGCTTTCTTCGCAGGCTCAGGGGCTGGACTGCTCACGACCTTCTCCTCCACAACTGGGGCTTCCTTCACACGTCGCTTACGGGGAGCGAGCAGATCAAGAGCTTCCTTCTTTACAGGTCGCGCCTTAGCTACGGGCTTGGGGCTTTCTTTCTTCTCGGCATTGGCTGCGACTCTTTTTTTAGAGCCACCGAGCAGATCGAGAGCTTGTTTTTTGGGGGCTTGTTCGTTGGGCTGAGGCATATTGTGGTGTTGTGGTGAGCGATACTCTCGCTAAACGTTGAGTGTGGTGGGTAATTGAAGGGGGAGGAAAGGAGACTACTGTGATTCTTGAGCGACTGCGATGATTTCTTGCGCCTGAGATTCTTCTATATCAAGCGCATCGACGAGATCTTCTACCTGGCAGTGCTGCGCGATAATCTCCACGGAGGTGAAGCCTGAGGCAACCATCTTATACGCGAGCTCGGTATCAATGTGGAGGCACTCAGCGAGGGCAGCAGAGCCTTCTTGAGCCTCAGCTTGGACACGCGATGCCTCACTGTAGGGATCGACACGTACATCCCAGCGCTCATTGGGGGAAGAAATGAGGCGTGCGGTCAAGCGTACATTAAGCCCCTTGCGCCCCTTTGCCTTAGCAGCTGCCTTATCATCGGCGACGATGACTGTCACGACGCGCTTCTCATCATCGACTCGAATATCAACTGGCTCAATGGGCGCGAGTGATTCGGCGACCATGACCGCCTTGTCTTCATTGTACTCCATGATGTCAATCTTCTCTCGATTAAGCTCATTGACGACATTCTTCACACGCATGCCGCGCATACCGACACAGGCACCGATGGGGTCAACATTGGGATCAAGGCTACGAACGACAAGCTTTGTACGGTAGCCCGCATCACGGACGACATTGACGATTTCAACCGTATTTTCGGAAATTTCAATCACTTCATTCTCAAAGAGGCGGCGCACAAGATTGGGATGACTACGCGAGAGGATGAGCTCATTACCGCGAGCACCGTCACGTACATCGACGACATAAAAGCGCATCTGATCACCCTGACCATAGTCTTCATTAGGAATACGTTGCTTGGAGGGGACAATACCTTCAAAGCGCTCGACTGCTACGATGATATCACCCTTCTCAAAGCGGCGCACCGTGCCCGTCACGACCTCCCCAATACGATTACGGAAAGCATCAGCTAGCATCTCCTGCTCCGCGCGGCGAATACGCTGCTGCATGGTCTGGCGTGCTGTCTGCACCGCGATACGACCGAAGTCGGGAGGGGTAATATTCACCGTGATATAATCACCTATATCTAGCTCCACGCCGCGTCGCGCATTGAGCTTGGTCGCGGTAGTGTAGGATATTTGATTGAAAGGATCGGTGAGCTCCTCATCGGGTACAATAATCATGTCAGCCTTGATCTTCACCGTGCCACGCTGAGGATTGATATCCGCGTGTATGTGCTCGATACGCTCCGCCCCAGCGACCATCTTATTGTACGCCGTAATGAAGGACGCGCCCAGTGCCTGAATGACACGTTCGCGAGTGATGTCTTTTTCTCGTACGTAATAGTCGATGAGCGCGGTGATATCGGTGCTAGCCATATAAGGGGTGATCTATTGGTAATAAGGTAATGATAACCTAATCTATACAAAAAATGGCGGGACGTAAGCCCCACCAATCTCTGCTGACCGGTTCTTGTACGCGAGGCATTCTAGAATCAGTCACTCTTCTTGTCAAGTCAAATATTTACATCCCATCATGAATTCCATCACAAATTAGAGTGAACATGAGCTTTAGAAGAGAAGACGCGCTTGGCTGATGAGCAGCATCTCACTCCTGCTGGAGGTAGATGCTGCCTTCGCTATCGAGCTGAGGCGTCTTCTTGTCGAACTCCACCTCGATGTCGTAGCGCGCGTCATGCTTGTGCTCATGGAGGTTGATCTTGTATTGTACCTGCTGGAGCGTGCGACCGCTGCTGCCCTTATGGATGTCGCTCGAGATGATGCGTCCATTCTCGAGGAGAGAGACGGAGCGTATAGGGGCGGCCTGCGTACCCTTGTCATAGAAAAGCGTGACGGTGTAGTCGCCCGCAGCGGTGATATGAGGTGTGACCTCGTAGCGCGGGGAGCTATGGTAGCGCGTGACAGTATGATCGCCCTCAGGCACGTGGTAAGGGATGCGCGCGTCGAAGGAGTCCTTGTTCCACTGCCCGATGCGCGTCGCCTCGGGGAAGTCGGCTCGCACGAGCGGCTCGATAGCCTCAAGCGAGTAGGAAATACCCAGATGATCGAGGGTAGGACGATAGCGGCGCAGACGCTGCTTGAAGTCATTGACATCTTTGCGTACCTTGGGGGTCCAAGCGACCTCGGCGAAGGCAATGGTGCGGGGGAAGGCCTGATGATGCATACGACGTAGCGTCGGGGTGAACTCCGTCCACATCGGGCATCCTAGCCCCATGACGCGCGCCGCCTGCTCATCGCTGAGTCCCGTGAGGACGGGCTCAAAGCTGTAGGCCTTTTCGAGCGAGATGCGATCGTAGTCGTAGTCGAGATAGCAGGACGGATTATCGGAGTTGACAATCTGGTGCCCCGCTTGGATGGCCTGACGCGCGATATCGAGCTTGCCGTGCCAGAAGTGAATGATGGTGTCGGTGGCGAGCTCCTGGGAGGAGTTCCCCCCGCCGTCGGGATTCACCTCGATGCCAAAGATCTCATTCCAGCCCATGGCGCGTCGTCCCTTCGCCTTGATCATAGCGGCGACGCGATTGGAGAAGAACATTTGCACCTCGCTGAGGTTCTTGAGCCCATGCTTCTTCATGAATGCCTCGATGTCGGGCTCGCCCTCCCATTGCTTGCTGTAGCGGACCTCATCGCCTCCAAAGTGGATGATGGGGCTGGGGAAGAGGGCTATATACTCGTCTAGCACGTCGGAGATGAACTCATAGGTGCTCTCCTTGGTCGGGTCGAGAGCGACATTGGAGCCAAACTCGGCGGGAATCTCGCTGAGCGGGCGCAGACTCAGATGCGGGTAGGCGACGGCGGCAGCCGTGCTGTGGCCGGGGATGTTGTACTCGGGTAGGATGGTAATCTGGCGAGCGGAGGCGTAGGCGACGATCTCTTTGATTTGATCTTGGGTGTAATAGCCACTGACGGGGTAGTGGTTGTAGCGCTTGCTGCGCCAGTGCCCAGCCTCGGAGTTCTTGCGCTTGGAAGCGACCTCGTGGAGGCGCGGGTATTTCTTGATCTCAATGCGCCAGCCCTCGTTGTTGGTCAGCCCCCAGTGAAAGACATTCATCTTGAGCAGTGCCATCTGGTCGAGCAGCTGCTTGACGGCATCCATGCCAAAAAAGTGGCGCGCCTCATCGAGCATGAAGGATCGCCACGCAAAGCGCGGGTAGTCAAGGATGGTAAAGGCAGAGCTGCCCAGCGTCCAGTCGAGCTTGTCTTTGCCCTTCCTCTTCTCATGAAACTCAGGAGGCAGGATTTGAATCAGGCTGATGATGGCATAAAAGATGCCCTTGGGTGAGGAGGCGCTGATGCGTACACCCTTGTCACTCGCCTCAAGGCGGTAGGCCTCATCTCCGTACTTCGCCAGCTCGGGTGAGAGCTTGAGCTCAATATCATGGGCTCGTCGGGGGGCGGTCGTGTCTACATAGCCGCCTATGTTGAGCTGGGTGCCGCGCATGAGCTTATGGCGCAAGAAGTCGGCGAGCTTGGCGAGCTCAGGGTTGACGACGTGTATCTTAGTCTCTTGAGTGAGGCGAAAGGGGGCACCTGTCTGTCGCTCAAGGCTGACGGGCTTGGGGATGAGCTGCTCTTGCCCCTGCGTCATTGCGGGGCAAATCAGAGAGATAGAGGCAAGCCAAGTGAGCCCACCCAAAAAATGACGACGCAGAGGGATGTTATTCATTGTGTGAATTATGTTGTCAGGGCAATGAGCTGTCAAGCACTCATCCTGTAATCATCAATCAAGGTGATTACAGGATGTAGAGGAAGGGGGGCTTATAAATCAAATATCCAATCGCCTTCTTTTTGAATCTTGTCGAGCAGCTCCTTAGCATCTTTTTCTGGCATGGCGAGGGCAGCGAGGCGCAGATAGTGGTCGATGATGCTCTGGTCGGCCTTCTTGGGGTCTTTTTCCTTGGACTTGAGATCCGCAAGGTAGATATAGGCGATGGGGTAGGTGATGGCGAGCTCGTTGAGGAGCTTCTCGGCATTTTTCACGCTCTTTGTCACCCCTAGCCCCTTGGCATGTGCGTAGGCTATCATGGCAATGGCGTTCATATTGCTCTTGTGAGCGAGGTAGTTGAGATGGCGCATCGCCTCTTTGGGATTCGGCTTGGTGGCGATGCCCTTGAGCAGGTAGTAGCTGTAGGCTAGCTGAGCCATCGCGTCTTGGCGCATGGTGGCTTGGCGGTAGTGCTCAAAGGCGCGCTTCGGGTCTTTTGCTGTGCCAAAGAGACCATGATGATAGAGACGCCCCATGAGCATGTGCGCATAGGGTGAGTGCAGCATGGCCCCCATCTTGAGCAGGTACATGCCGCGGCTCGGGTCATAGGGGATGGAGACCTTGGTCTTGCCCAACTTTTGGAAATTGGGGTCTATCATGCAGTAGCCTATTGTTCCCATGCACTCGGGATTGAAAACCTGAGCTCCCTTGATGGCGTAGGTGAAGCTCTCATCGGGCTTCTTGGCCGAGAGGAGGCGCGAGATCTCGGCATAGGCATTGCCATTGCCGTGCTCAGCGGCCTTGATGAGGTGGGGGAGACTCTTTTCTAGTGTGGAGCTCAGGCGCGCCATCTCATACATGATCTGATCGTTGCCACGCGCGACCTCGGATTGTACTTCTTTGCGTGTAAAGTCCTTTTCGGAGGTGAGGCGTTCTGTGAGTTGCAGCCAGCGCAGACGCGCATGATTGTCGCCTCCTCGGCTCGCTTGAGCGAGTAGCTTGATGGCTTTATCCTTGTCCTTGGCGACTCCCGAGCCCTCCACGAGGTTGCCCGCCTTGTGGACGAGGGCGGGGATGAAGCCTAGATCGGACGCCTTTTTGTAGAGTGCGTGGATTTCTTGTGCCTCCTTGGGGGTATTCTTGTCAGGCACAGACATGTAGAGCACAAGGCGGCGCTGATTGGCGACGTAGTAGATAGCAGGTGCATAGCCTTCCTTTGCGGCTTGCTCCATCCAGACTGACATAGCGAGCTCGTCTTGAGTGGCCTTGTAGACGACATTGGCGGCGGCACTAAAGTCGTAGGGATTTTTCTTTGACTGCTCATTGAGAGCCTTGAGGAAATTTTTGTATTCCTTGGGGTAATTCTCAGGGCTGTTGATATTGCCCATGGTGGGCGAGGTCAATGCAATGGTGGAGACGATGCCTGAGAGAACGAGGGCTGCGTTATTCATACGCGACTTATTGTATTCATACAGATGCTCTCTGGCAAGGCAAAAAATCAAATGAGAGTCTAGCTTTACTACTCAATGGCAAGGAAATCCATCACAGTCTCCTCTGCCTCCACCAGCGGTACAGCCCAATGATGAGGTAGAGGATCAAGCAGGAGAAGGCATTGACAAAGGGACAGACTACGAGTATCCCCAAGGGTACGAACTGGTGCCTATCGTCCAATGAGCTCGTATAGTTCAGCAAAGCAAACACAGTGATCGTATTGATCAACAAGTAGAATAAGCACGCGCCTAGATAATTAAACAAAAGCTCCTTGGGGGGGAATAAGCCCTCACGCCTCCGCATAAAGAGGCGCGCCAACAAGGCGGGCAGGAAGAGAAAGATCAGGGAGGAAGATAGCCCCAGCAGACTGGAGCGAAAATCTCCCACCCAGCTAGAAAAACGCTCATCTACGGAGATCACCCCCAGCGAGGACACTTCCGAAGGGGGGATTACCTGAATGATGACATCACACATGTCATCACTTGCCTCACCCAGCCAGCTCTCCGAGGGGCGCTGCAAGCTGATGCTGTAGCGTTGCTCAGGGAAGCTACTGCCGACGAGCTGCACGCTGGAGGCAGACGTCACTCTGTAGTTATCTGACGTGGGCTTGATGGTACTCTTGAGCTGAAAGGTCTGCTCCCAATCCGCTAGCTGCTCCTCCGAGAGGCTCACGAGGTAGATATCGGTGGCACCAGTGTCCATATGCCGCTCGACTTTCTCAGGCTCGCCAAACCAAGGCTCATAGCGATCCCATGCCCTATCCGCACTCCAGCTGTACAGGAGAGCCATGACAGACAACACGCAACTGAGCAGCACGAGAAGGAGGCGAAAGGGCAACGAGGAGACTGCTTTTTTAAAAGAAGATGAGCTCATAAAAAAATAGATTGTTATTCGAGTGTACTACAGGAGTATTGCTGTGACAAGGGGGAAAAGCCCGCCGTCTCATTATCCTTGATTTTTCTCCCCAATTATGACACTATGGGGCGCATCCGTCATTCCACATCCTTCTTATATCGTGTTTAGAATCTGCAAATCAATAGAACTAGAGAGCGGGCACCTGCTCTCCAAGCACCCCGGTAAGTGTCAATTCCCCCACGGTCACACGCGCAGCGTGGAGCTCGTCTTTGTCGCGGAGCAGCTTGACGACAATGACATGGTGCTGGACTTCAAGGCGATCAAGGAGATGATGAAGCCCTTCCTCGACTCCCTCGATCACGCCCTGTGTATGAACACGCAGGATGCGAACTACGAGACATTCCGCCAGATCTACGGTGAGCAGATCATCCCCTTTGAGCGCATGGACCCCACCAGCGAGCGCATGGCGGAGCGCATCTACCTCTATGCTCGCGACGCGCTCACACGCGCCGCCACGGGGCAGCTCAGCTACCCTGTGCGCGACTGCGTGCGTCTCCAGCGCGTGCGCGTCTGGGAGACAAGCTCGTCTTGGGCAGAATACAGTGAATAACAAACAACTCCTGCGATGAGCCATCTAGAGCAGAGAATGCAGCGCGAGCTCGCCCGCCTCGATGAGCAGGGCAATAGACGCATCCTGCGCGACATGCACTGCGAGGGGCGCGAGCTGCTCTATGAGGGCAGACGCTACCTCAATCTCTCCTCCAATGACTACCTCGGGCTCTCGGAGACGGCCTATGCGCAGGTAGATCTCGCCTCGTACTGGGAGCTGGAGTCCGAGACACGCTCCCTGCATGGCAACCCTTCCTCGCGTCTGATGACGGGCAATAGCCCCGAGTACGCGCTCGTCGAGGATGAGCTCGCCGCGCTCTACGCGGGCAAGCAGGCTCTCGTGCTCAGCTCAGGCTACATGGCGAATCTCGGTCTGGTCTCCGCTCTCGCGCAGGCGGACGATCTCGTGCTCGCGGACAAGCTGGTGCATGCCAGCCTCATCGACGGGCTACGCCTCGCGCCTGCGGAGTTCAAGCGTTTTCGGCACAATGACATGGGGCATCTCGAGAATCTTCTCCAGCGTCACAGCTCGCAACAGGGCGAGATCTGGGTGCTCGTCGAGTCCATTTACAGCATGGACGGCGATCTCGCCCCGCTGCGCGATCTCGTCGCGCTGAAGCAACGCTATCAATTCAACCTCATAGTGGATGAAGCCCACAGTGTCGGTCTCCATGGAGCACAGGGACAGGGGCTCTGCGCGGCATGGGATTTACTCGATGCGGTGGATGTGCTCATGATCACTTTTGGCAAGGCTCTTGCGGGGGCGGGCGCGGCGGTGCTCTGCTCGCCTCTGATGCGCGATTACCTCATCAACAAGATGCGCCCGCTCATCTTCTCCACCGCCCTACCCCCTATCACCCTGCTGTGGAATGCCATGATCCTACGCGAATCTCGCCTTGGCACGCTCCACCAGCAGAGGCCCGCGACCTACCCCAGCATGGCAGCCTTACGCGCGCGCCTGCGTCGCCATCAAGACCAGCTCGGTGCGGCTCTCGGGCGCGACATTCCCACGAGCATCCTTCCACTGCATGCGGGTAGCAACACACGCGCCCTCACCATGGCCGCCGCCGCTCAGGAAGCAGGCTACTGGGTGACGGCGATACGCCCGCCCACCGTCCCTGAGAATCAAGCGCGCCTCCGCCTGAGCCTCCACGCGGGCATGCGCGAGGAAGACATCCACCACATCGCTGAATTATGCAAGAAACTTGGTTGAAACAAGAACAATCCCCCGATCTCGTCCTCTTCGTCCTCGGCTGGGCTGCCACGCCCAATGCCGTCAACCACATAGCCATTGAGGGCTGCGACATCCTCTGCGTCGATGATTACCGCGAGATGCACAAGCTGCGGGCAGAAGACTTCGCGCAGTACCGCCGCATCTACCTCTTTGCCTGGTCCTTTGGGGTCTGGGTGAGCGAGCAGATCGCGCGCGAGCTGCCCCTCTACCGCGCCATCGCGCTGAATGGCACGCCCTTCCCCGTCGATGACCGCTACGGCATGCGTCTGCGCGTCGTGCTGCGCACCATGCAGGGGCTGGCGAAAGTGGGGATGAATCCCTTTAATGAAAAGACCTACGGTGCGATACGCGCCATCCCCGAGGGACCCTTCCCCGATCGTAGCATCGAGGAGAAGATCGATGAGCTCCAGCTCCTCGCGGAGCGTAGCAAGGGGGCGACGGAGTCCCAGCTAGGCTGGACTCAAGCCTACATCGCGGATAAGGATGAGATCTTCCCCCCGCAGAAGATGTGGGACTACTGGCAGACTCGCGGGCTGGGTCTAGGCTTTGAGAGCTACCACTACCCCTTCAGCGACGCGCAACTCATCCTTGATCATATAGACCCATGAGCTGCGACAAGCACATGGTCGCCCAGCGATTCGCCCAGCATTATGGAGAGTACCACCATCATGCGAATATCCAGCACCGCGTCGCGACGCGTCTCGCCGAGATGCTCGCGCAGAGCTGCCCTGAGCAGCCTGTGGAGCGCGGGCTGGAGATAGGCATGGGCACGGGCTTCCTCTCTCAGGAGCTCGCGCGTCTCTATCCCCGCGCCTTTTGGTATTACAATGACATCACTGACAAGGCCTTTGACTGGATACCGGAGCAGGTCTCGCGCTATGAATGCCTCCTCGGGGATGCGGAGCAGATCGAGCTCCCGCAGCGGCTCCAGCTACTGGCGAGCGCGTCGGCGGTGCAGTGGTTTGACGATCTCGGCGGCTTTCTCACCCGCGCGCATGCGAGTGTGGAGCGCGGCGGTATGCTTGCGCTGAGTAGCTTTGGACTCGATCATATGAAGGAGCTGCGCGCCCTCACGGGGGTCGGGCTCGCCTATCTGTCCTGTGAGCAGCTCGTCGCCCTCCTTGAAGAGACGGGCTGGGATATCTTGCAGCGCGATGAGTGGCGGGAGCAGCTCGGCTTCCCCACGGGGCGCGCGGTGCTGGAGCATCTCCGACACACGGGGGTGAATGCGCTGAGCAGCACGCCGTGGACGCCGCGCCGTCTGAGTAGCTTTGATGCGGAATATAGAGAGCATCACAGTCTGAGCAATGGGGAGCTCGCGCTTACCTACCACCCGCTGTTGCTGATCGCGCGCGCCCGCTGATGCGGTATAACGTGGGCAGTAGTTATTGGGAGAAAACGCAAAGAACGCACACATTCTGAATCATCCTATTTTACCTTTCTTTTGTTGGGTGAAAAATCTCATTTTTCATTCAACAAAAGGATGTT
>CAYJOV010000071.1:0-11617 GCA_964371905.1 uncultured Akkermansia sp.
AAAATCCAACTCTAAAATCATCTCAAAATCTAACCTCGCGAGAAATTAGAAGCCCTCTAAAGATAATGACAATGTGCGAGTTTTAAGAGAGACTGCATCTATTCTCGCGGCTCATCGTCCCTATTTGTTTAATAATTACAGTACGCGTCTAGACGCCGTGCGCAAGAGGAAGTTGCGGCTCATTTTGATCATGTTTATAGCGTGCCTCATCGTTAATGGAGGAGTGCTTGCTATCGGTGCTATTTCATTTTATACCAAAGCACAAGATGCGAATAATTACAAAAGAAAAAGACTTCTCCGTCAGGATCGTATCATGTGAGTCTCTTATTCGATGTGAATGAGTTGATGTTGAGCTATTGGGCGCATGTGTGTTTTAAAAAGCTGTCCTTTACAGAAAAGCGCATTTTTGCTATCCTGTTGCGGATGAATCAAGGGATCGTTCATAGCTGTCAGCGATGCGGCGCATGCTGCCGCTGGGAGGGGGATGTCTGCCTGACAGAGGCGGAAATTCCCCTGATTGCCGACTACCTCGGTCTCGATGAGCTGGAGTTCATCAACACGCTCTGCCGTCTACGCGGCAATAGGCAGGGACTCTCCCTCATCGACGATGAGGCGGGTGCCTGCATCATGCTCACGAGCTCTGGCTGCCGTATACAGGCGGTGAAGCCGCAACAGTGCCGCGATTTTCCTTACAAGTGGAGCTTCCCCGGCTGGGAGCAACGCTGCCCCGGTGCAGGTGTGCAGGCATCTTCTCGCGGTCTGTCTTGAGCCCTCTGCCTTCTTCTCGTTTTAAAAAAAAACATTTTCCCCCATGTCACGTCTCTATAGTAAAGTTTGGCGCAGTCTGCGCCGCGTAGGTCACAGACTGCGTGTCACATCGGCACGTCTTTTTTTTGACGCGCCGCGCCGCATCGTGCCGCGTATGAGCTCGCAGCGCAGGTACACAGGTGTCATCATTGATCTCTTTGCCACCATTGTGCGCCGCCTCGGGGAGGGAGAATTGCGTGATATTGATGCGGCGATTGATGTGTTGCGCTACAGCTTTCCCAATGTGGACTATCAGTGGCTTATCGAGCGTTTTGACAAGGCTTATGAAGCGCAATACCCCATTGAGGGGATGCTCACCTTGGCGGGCAAGAGGCGCACGGAGGAAGAACGCTATGCCCTAGCATTCAAAATTTACGCTCTTTTTAACTACATTAAAGAGCATGTTGCCCAGCGCGAACTCTTTGACCAGATATGCAAGGGCTTGAGGGTGACGATGGATGCGCAGAGTTTTGAGCGATTCATTGTTAATGCGCGTAAAACGCACAGCACACGCTATCTCCAGAGTCTAGTCTTTTCCTCAAAGCTCGGGCAGGGCGACTTCCTGCTCATGGAGAATAAAGGCGAGATACGCATGCACGCGCTGCGCTGTGGTAATCTCTTGCTCATTGCCAACACTGCGGACTATCCCATCCATGTGCGTGGGCGTGAGCTCAAATACGGTGATATTCTACAGCTGCATGAGGGACAGAATATAGAGGTTTCAGGGCGCAGCATTAGCTATGATCATCTATGTTTCCTCTTTACATCCAAGTACGCAGGGCTCAAAGCCGTCATTTACCTGCACTTTGAGAATGATGAGCTGAGTCTCTCGCGGCAGAAAAGCAATGCGAGTATTGCGCGCCTGCGCCTCGGTCTCTTTATTGAGATCACTCTGCTTGATGGGAGCAGAAAATTTGACATCAATGGACAGCCAGTCAGGGTTGATACCCCTCTGAGTGCGAGCTATTACGCCCCTTTTACCATAGATGATAAAGGACCCTATATCTTTGCGGATATGTCAGGGCAAATAGGCAAGGAGAAGCGCTTCCTCCTCAACCCAGAGAAGACAAAAATTATCGTCTCCAATGTGCCTAGCTCCACGCGCGACGGCTCACTCATGCTCACGCCTGGCCTTGCACCCGAATGCGTCTTTGAGGTCACCTATTCGCGCAAGACAACCGCGGGTAGCTTGCGCGTCCTTAACGGCTGCGCCGGCCTCAAGGTGGATCAACAGCTCGTCAAAGGCGAGTTTGCCGAGCTCAAGGATCATGACCTTATCAGTCTCAGCACGCAGCAGGGGCTGCGCTGCCGCTTCTCCAAAGGCAGTCTAGAAGAGGAGTGCGGCAGTATCGAGCAGATACAGGTGACGGGACTCATCAAGGATTATCCCCGCGCAGGGCGTGTGCTCAATAATGTCGCCCTGAAGATCAGTCGCGGGGAGATGGCCTGTATCCTCGGTCCCAGTGGTTCGGGGAAGAGCACGCTGCTGTCTTTGCTCGCGGGGCATCAGCACGCGACGCATGGCAAGATCTTCTTTAATGGGGAGCGTATGCGTCCTAGCGCGCACAAGCTGCGCCGTCATATTGCCTTCATCCCTCGAGAGGATATCTTTGATGGAGCCTTGACGGTGGAGGAGCATATCCGGCATGCATCGGTCATACGCCGCCCGCGTCTTTCGAGTAATGATCGCTTGCGTCGCGTGCAGGCTGTGCTCAATTTTATCGGTCTCTCGCATCTCTCCGAGCGTCGCGTGGGACGTGCCGGAGCGCGCACTCTCTCAGATGGCGAGCGCTCGCGTCTCAATATAGGCCTTGACTTGACTGGGACAGCGGAGGTCTATCTCATTGATGAGCCTATTAGCGGACTCTCCTCGGGGGATGCGGAGCGCGTGATCAAGACATTGGAAGATATGGCCGAGGGACGCATCCTGCTGTGTACCCTGCATCGCCCTGCCAACTCCTTGCTCAATCGCTTTGAGAAGGTGCTCGTCCTTGACAAGAACGGTCAGATGGCTTTTTGGGGCAGTCCCGATGAGATGCAGAGATACTTCCAAGAGGCGGCAGCCGAGCTAGGGCTTCATATCCCCCCCGAGAGCATAGCCTCGGGGGGCGCGGATTATGCCTTTGAGGTCTTGGAGGGGCGCTCTCGACACTCGCGCAGCTACCGTGACAATGACAATCGCTTCTGGCAGCGGAGATTTGAAAATCTCATCTACCGCGAGCAGCGTCTTCGTGAGGGAGAGGCAACTGGCGAGCAGCGCAAGATCACGGCGCGTCCTGTGCGCTCACCTATTGACCTCTTCAAGCTCTTCTACATCTGGCTAGCGCGCACCTTCTTGGGGCGCTTTCGCACGGGCTTTGTGCTCTATGCCTTGCTCGCCGAGGGACCTGTGCTCGGTCTGCTCATAGGCGCGACACTGCGTGCGGCCTCAGAGGATCAATACAGCTTTTACAAGGCTCTGCACATCTCCGAATACCTCTTTCTCTCCCTTGTGCTCGCGATGTTCTTTGGGCTCATGATTGCCGCCTGCGAAATGATACGTGATCGACCGACGCTGAAGCGTGAGTGCAATTATGGCATCTTTACCAGCGGCTACCTGCTTGCCAAGATCTTTGTTCTCACTCTGATGGCTGGCATCCAGTGTGCGCTCTACCTGTTGGTGAGCCATTGGATACTAGGTATACACCTCATGTTTGCCCAGCATCTGGGCATCATGACTCTCACCGCCTTTGTCGGTATTGCAATCTCTCTGATGATCTCGACATTCGTACGCAGTGAGCGCGTTGCGCTCAACATCGTACCGCTCATCCTTGTCCCGCAGATCTTGCTGGCGGGGGCGATTGTGCGCTTTGAGGAGATGAATGACTTTATCCCCACGCTTCCGAAAGACACCATCACCCAGCTCGACCAGCTGCGCCACCGCGTCGCTTATCAGGATAAAGAGACCCATGATATTAAGAATAAGCCCGTGCCCCTTATCGCAGAGCTCTGCCCTCTGCGCTACGCCTTTGAGCTCATCTTTTTGTCTCAGACCGAGAAAAATCAATGGGAGGAAGAGCTCGCCGTCATCAACGATCTCCGCGAATCCCTGAAAAAGCAAGCTGCCCTCGAGAGCAATAGCCCCGAGGAAAAGAGCGCGCTGCTAGACGATTTGCGTTTTGTCCAGCGAGCCGTCCTCGCGCTCAATTCGCTCATCGATGATCCTAAAGAAGCGAGCAAAACCTTGAAACGCATTCGCAAAGCCGCTCAGAAGGGGGATACGATCTATCTGGATAATCTGGCCAAGCTTCAGGAGGGGATGAAGGGCAATCCCAAGGCACAGCCCCTTGAGTTTTACTACACGAATCGTGAGCTCACCAGCATACGCGAGGGCATCATCAGCGCGCGCAAGGATACGCGCCAGAAAGAGACGCAGGGATTCTTCTTGGCCGCTCGACAGCCTCGCCCCTTTAGCAAGATGGAGCATCTCTCCGATGAGGGATCTGTGTCAACCATCTGGCGCAATGTGATCTACCTCTTTCTCATGGGGGGCATCCCCATCGTCATCTCATGGCTGCGCATCAGGCGACTGGCTAAGAGGAGTTTTAGCTAAAATACAGCAATGATCCTAGCTAGCTTCGGCGCGACCAGCGCGTCGAGGCGGGCTGCGCGGCATCCTCTAAGGCTGTGCTTGCCAGCTTGTGCCGAGCATGGGGCGGCGCAGGTATAGCTCGAGGATAAGTGGGAGGCTCATCTTGATGGATTTGAGAGTCGAGCTCACTGAAGATGCGCTCACCCTCCTCGCCTATATCATGGCAGAGATCCTCCCAAGCTTCGTGCTGCGGCTCTGGCGGGAGATGAGGCAATATCTTGAGAATACAGTCACTCATGTCCATGAGATGCTGCATCTCAGTCACGCTCAACTCAAGACAGACACTGCCTGGGATCTCATCTGACTGTTGCATAGGGGGTAGTCTCCTTGCAGAAGGGGCAATGGAATCAGGCAAGACCTAGGTGCATACGCCCCTCCTCGGATACCATAGAATCATTCCACGGGGGATCCCAGACGAACTCAATATTCACCTCGGAGACACCCTCGATATCGTAGATACTGCACTCAGCCTCACTCATGATATGTGGTCCCATGCCGCATCCTGGGGCAGTCAGCGTCATCTTCACATGCACATAAGCCCCCTGCCCAGGGACCTCGACGATCTCCACATCATAGATAAGCCCCAGATCCACAATATTGACGGGAATCTCGGGATCATAGACGTTGCGCAGAGCCGCCCATACCTTATCCTCAAGGGGGAGATTCTCATCATCTGCCTGCTCAGCGGGCTTTTTCTCCTCAGGTGGCAAGATGCCAGTACGCAGAGCCTCCTCGCGTGTGATACGCACAAGACCTAGATCACTGGCCGCCGTGATGGTGCGGCTGTGCATCTGTGTGATATAGATGCGCGAGCCTTCGGGTAAAATGAGACCATTGCCACCTGGAATCTGGATGGCAGCTGTTTCCTCCTCTAGAATCACTTCTTGATTGAGCATGTCAAAAAAATAGTATCGCAACATGAGATGCTATTCAAGGTAAAAATCTAGCTTTTTGTGGTAGCTCGTCCATCAAGACCTGTGATTTTTTTAACTGAGGGCGTAATCTCGCTTGTAAACAGTCAATCGCATTGCTATCATGACGGCGATGAAAATCGTGATGGTAGAAGACGACGAGGATATAGCTGATCTAGTAGCATTTAGTCTCGCGCGAGACGGCTATGAAGTCAAGCTAGTCCATGATGGCAAGGAGGGACTCGAGCTTATCCGCAGCGAGTTGCCCGACCTCGCCATCCTCGACATCATGCTGCCCAGCATGGACGGACTTGAGATCTACCGTGCTTTGCGCGCTAGTGCTACGACTGAGCATATCCCCATCCTCTACCTCACCGCACGAGCTCAGCTCGAAGATAGGCTCGCAGGTCTCCAGCTAGGAGCGGATGACTATATGACTAAGCCATTTTCCCCAAAAGAATTGCAATTGCGTGTGAAAAATATCCTCACCCGCCACACCCATTCGCGCACCCAAGGGCTCATCGTGCGCTGCCAAGGGCTCATTCTCGATAAAAACATGCTCAATGTCACACTCGAAGGCGCACCCATCGACCTGACAACCGCTGAGTTCAAGCTGCTCTCCTACCTCGTTGAGCGAGACGGCAAGGTGCAAGACCGCTACGAATTGCAAAAAGTACTTTTTGGCTATGCCGACACCACACAATCGCGCGCGCTTGACACTCATATCAAGCGCCTTCGTCAAAAGCTCAGCCACTACGCCAGCTGCATCGAGACCGAGCGTGGCGTAGGCTATTGCTTTAATTCTGATAAGATCTAAGCCGTAAAGGGATCAGCATCCCCCCCCATGGTCATCTGCATAGGGTTGCTAGAATTCTAGATAAGATCCAAGCAGTAAAGGAGCCATCACTGCGCCCCCTCATATCCTGCTTAGAGATTGAGCGGAGCCGTCGGCGCGATCCAGCGCTCTGCTGGAGACGGCGTAGGCAGAGGTGCTGTCTGCGAGGGGGCGATAGGCTTGCTATCCACGATGGGACGCGCTGCGGGCAGTCGTAGGCTCGCATGGCGCACCCTGCTCACTGCCCCTCCTCTATCTGCTCCTTGATTCTGCGCAGATGTGCGTTCTATGACTAGATCTTTGATGTCTAGGATCTCATCTAGGCCTAGTGCAAAGCGCACCAAGCGTGGCAGAGCTCCTGGTGTAAATCGGTCGACATCGACAGGAGACTGTCCGCCACTATGGCTAATAACGAGCTGCTTGTTGACAACGCGACGAATGAGCGCATTGTGAAAGGTCCTCCCATCACGCGTGCCTATCGTGCCAATGTGCAAGCCCGAATTGATCTGCTGCGTGGCAAGTCGCTTGGCATCCTTGTGCGCCTTGAGAATAGCCTTTTGCTGAGCGATGATCCCCATTTGATTATCCTCGCGTGTCTTCTGTGCGGCTGAAAGCTGCTTGCGTAGCGTGACCTGATCCTTTCTCAGCTCTTCGAGACGCTGCTTGAGGCTTCTTTGCTCATCAGCACTGTAGAATTTGGCTTCGAGAGATTGAAGACGCTCAAGCAGCGCAGTCCCCTCGTTGCGCTCAATGACGATAGGCGCGGGAATGTGGTAGCGCGTTAAGGTCTGATAGAGAATGGTAGCGCATGCGGCGAGTGCTCCAACCGTTAGCGTGACAAGGAAGGCATCAAGCGAGATATTGGACCAGGAGAATGCGGAGGTATCTTCAGACCCAGCAGGTGCCGGTGTGGTTGCCGCCTCGGCCACTTGCGCTGCCTCAGGCTCTAGCTGCTCGGACGCGGCGGGCTCAAGCTCGGAGACATCGTCCGCAGGGGCTAGCTCTTGACTGAGCGAATCAGGTTGTTGATCGGAGACCTCGGGAGCGTGCTCGCTCTGAGACTTGACTGTGAAATCGCTATTAGGCTGGTTATTGGGAGAGGTGAGCTTCATGAGAAACAGGGAGGGGGAAAATAAAAATGATTTATTGGGAAAGTTCTAGCGACCAGCGCCCATCTGAGAAGCCTCGCGCTGCATGGCGTTGAATTCCTTTTCAAAGGTCTCTAGACGCTGTTCAAGCTCAAGGCGGCGAATCTCGTCTTGATTGTTTTTGGTCCTCAGGGCTGTGAGTTCGCGAATATCACGAGCGAGATCCTGCTCCGTTTGCTGGATTTTCTTCAAGAGCAGGGGATCGTGCTCACCGCTCTGACTGATAGTAGCCTCCATTGTGGCTACGCTATCACGCAGCTTGTCATTTTGCATCATCAGCAGAGAGAGTGACTGCGGACTGGCACCTTCAGGCTTGCAACTAATGACACAGAAAGCTATCGACATACCGAGGGCTATACGAAGAGAACATATTTTCACAAAGAGAATACTAAACGACTTCGCCCACGAGGTCAAGTTTCATTTTACCGAGAACGTTATATATTCTCAGAGTTGGTGGATCTCATTTTTAAGGGAGCTTCTAAATAGTTCACAATAGCTTTTGCACAGCAGCCAAAGTTGACTACATTGTCATCACGCAGTTTCTTGAGCCGATCGGCATCATAATTCTCCAGTATGTGTCGTATCGTCTCAGCTAAGCTGGAGATTTTGCTCTTTTCGACCACAGCACCTATCTGATGCTCAATGAGCGAATCCCATGTTTTCTCATGATAGGAAGCTTCAAAATCAGCGCGGCTCTCCTTGGGGATATCCAGCGTGATGACAGGCTTGAGGTACAAGAATGCGAAATCAAATCGCACAGAAGACGTATCAGAAATCATCAAATCAGCCTGCATCATTGCCGAGGTACTATAGATGTCTTCATCCCAGATAGCCCCCGTATGGGCGAGCTGCGCTTTCCACAGAGCCACATTCTGAGGCTCGTTGATAGAGGAATGCGGATGCAGGCGTATGATGACCCTGTATCCTTGAGCAATCAGATCTTTGACAAAGTCTGTGCCGTAGTTGTTAAAACAGCCCTTGAGTCCCCATGAGGGAGCCACGAGGATGGTTTTTACGTCACGCGGCTCATTCTGCTGGGTCTCTTGAGATAGTTTCGCGCTCAGATTGTCCACATAGGGAAGACCCAGTGCGATGATTTCTTTCTTGGGGGTATTTCTGGCTTCTTCTACACGCCTGAGATACTCTTCGCAGTACTCCCCCGTGCTAATGACGATATCATAATGATCCAGTCCTCCTAGCCTGTAATAAGTACCTGCAACATAGTCGTGGAATACGTGCACGAGCTTCTCTACCCCAATGGGCCTTGCGAGCGGGTAACCCTCCGTGCCTATGTGTGGGGTAGTGGAGAGCATAAGTGGAGCCTTCAGGGCTGCTATCTTGGCAAAGCCAAAGCTAGAGCGGGAGTAGAGCTTTGAATGCATGTATTCACTCTCTATGGTCAGAGCAGGATCATACATATCAAGGCTGATGTAGCGGAAGTGAATCTTGCGCGCGATGAGCTCATTGATAAGGGGGATGTAGGTCGTGTAGTAGCCTTTCCCTTCGCTAAAAATAATTAAGGTATCGCTACCGACTTGCTTGGATACACTTTTGCCAATGAGTTTATAATACAGGATTTTCAGCGAGTACAGTACTGCTGTGGCTACGGCAAACAAGGAAGCGAGTAGTGCACTGCCACTCCCAGGGTCGAGGTAGGCAAAGCTTGTATTAAATATATAACAGAGTGACATTTTAATTCGTTGGTGATTGTGTGTTTGTTGCTTATTGAGTAGCGTGGGTGAAATTGAAGGTGTTATTGTTCCACGTCAGCTGTGTCATATATAACATCACCTTGCTTAAAGAGGACTCCTTCATTGTTCATGGACACATTGACTGATTTATTTTCAATAAACACAGGATTATTATCTAGTGCTGCAAAAATATATTTAAACAAATCCGCGTAGGCAAATTGGGAATCGACCACTATATTATTTTTGACATCTTTGGGCATTTTAATAGCGAGAAATACGCTAAATAAATCTTCAATAATGTGTTGTGATGTCATGTTACTTTGAGGGTAACGAGACTTAATGTCATATAAGGCCGTCGTAATCACATCTTGAGAGATATTGGGCAAATATTTATTTCCATGATCTCCCAACAAGATGACGAGCGCGTTGGGATCACTCTTATCAATTGCATTGATAAGCTCTAGTAGCTCTGTATTTGTTTTGGAAACTCCTTTTTGATAGATATTCGATGCGATCCAGTTCTGATAATTAGCAACGATCTCACCTGATCGATGGATAAAATGAAGAGCATTTGGCGGTTTAATGATGAAAAAAGATGGTTGTTTTACGTTTGGAATATTTGCGATATGTTTATGTGTGTCTTGAAAGAAGTTACTATCGTCGAAAATGGACGGTTTCTTAAGTATGTGTTTACTAAAAAGACCTATCTTATTACCAAAGCTAGCTGAAAGATTACCGAGAACACTTAGGTAGGAAGTGTCGACTTTTTTCAAGGCAAAATCAATATACTTTCCTTTTTGCGTGAAATAGTAAGGCTGGATTTCAAAATAGCAGGAGATAAGATAGCCATTTTTTTTCATATATTTGAAAAGCACATTTTGCTCATTCCCACTAAAGATATCGTGAGCTTCATTGATTACATCGCTATTGCCTATAAAGAAAGGGGATACATCGCTTTCCATCAGCATTAAGCTCAATAATGACCCCTTTGTAAAGGCTGAGTGAGAATAGACATCATCGTATATATCAAAGCCTTTGTCTAAAAGCGCATTTTCAAACGAGCTGTTATCATAGCCGTAGGTGTTTTCTAGTGCTTTAGAATTAATATAGGACTCTAGATAAATGAGATAGATGTTTGGCTTGTTGATGAGTTTTTCGTCAATGGGAAAAGAGTTGTGTGCTCTCTCTATTACATGCCCAATTTCTTGAGTTTTAATATTGAGTTTGGTATGTGACTGAGCAAACTGTAAACAGCAAAATATTAGAATAGAAAGCAAGCTCAGATTAAGAATTTTAAAATTAAATTTCGCTATAATAAAAAATATGGCAACGATTGTAGAAATTCGTACGCAATTGATTAATAATAGGCTGGATATATATAGTTTGAGGTTGAGGCATAAGACAGTTAAGAAGTAAGCTGCTGTGCAAGCAATAAGCAGGTAGAAAATATTTTTTACAGATACTTTAAATATAGAGGTAGTTATATTAGTTTTCTCTTTAACACAAACTTTAAATGGGAATGAGAAACAAATGAATGAATTTGAGTACTTTTGTATGATTTTATCTAGTGCAATAGAAATTAAAATAAAAGAGCAAATGATAATAATAATAAAAACGAAGAAATTTACTATTTGGCTTTCTCTAAATATGTTGATATTTAAGCTTAACGTGAAATACAGAGGTGTGATAAAACTCAAGCCTAGCAGTAAGCCACTAGAATTAATGATCGAAGGTAATGCGTGTTGCTTGATTTTTGATAAATGAAATTTTGCATGTTTTATACAATGTAGCTTGTTAATAAGATTAAATGCAAAAATGAGTATATTATTTGCCGTCCAGTATATAAGCAAACCTGACGGCGCATTATACAATAGGATGAAGAATAATAGCGCTACGAGAATAGCCTGATTTCTTTGTTGTTTTGATAACTTTACTACATAGCATGCATTAAATAGACTAATTAAAGTCATTATTACAGGCATGATATTATAGCCAAACAATATTGCATCTGGCTTTGCTAAGTCCTTTATAAATAGAAAATTAACTCCCTGTAAATAAGGTAAGTTGCTAACCATGAAGTACACAGCCATTAAAAATGGTATTTGTACCAATAGTGGAAAGACCAGGCGAATAGCATAAATAGGATGATAGGAATAGCGCTCATAAAGTCCCCTGATGCGATGATGCTGCATATCGCCGCGCGAAGTCTCTTTTATGAGCTGAAGTTGAGGTTTTAGAATGCTCTGAATATTGTTCTCCGAATCCTGTATGCCAGCCACTAAGCGATTTAGAGGAATGAGTAAAAAATAATTCAATAGTGACAATGCTAATAGAGCTAATCCATAATTCGCAGTCACTGAATGCAGTATCAGATAGATATACTTGTAGATAAGTTCTAAAGGATAGATGGTCGAACTGTATAATTCAGTCATAGTTTTAAATACTCAAATGATTTGAAATTAAAAAGCAACATACTCTCTCATATCAATAGGAATCTACATTATAGCTTCCAAAAATTGATTAAATCGTGAGAAATATTTTTTGGGTTATTCTTCAATCGGTCTTTGTTAACCCCATCAATGAGGGCCTGCTTG
>CAYJOV010000072.1:0-11449 GCA_964371905.1 uncultured Akkermansia sp.
CGCTCCACTAGATCCTTAGTCTAGCGCGTCTACCAATTCCGCCATCCGAGCTTGTGTTGCTTTTCGTTTAGAACGTGGTTGCGGGGGCATTCTACACGGTTTTGGATTTCATTGCAAGAGAAAAATTGCTTTTTTGTGATTTTTTTTCTCAAATTCTCTTGAGTTGAAAAATGTTGTTATATTTATAGCTCTTATTGTAAGGGTTTTATTCTTGTTGGAGAAGTCTTGAATACTTTCTGAAATAATGTCTTGCTATCGAGCACACTGATGCGTATACTATAAGTCTTCACTAATCGCTAACTTATAAATTGATATGAAAAATATAACACTCCCCTTAGCCTGTCTCTTCCTGCTCTCTTGCGCGACGGTCACATCCAAAGAAAACGCTCCCGCAGGCAGCAAAGACATCCCTGTCCTCGTCAATGCCCCCCGCTACACGGGCATGAAGTCGATCAAAAACGACAATGATTACAAAGGCGGCTACTACTACGCCGATCTCACCGAGGATGGCTTGACGCAAATCATTAATACGGCCTTCCTCACCACGCAGAAGGACGGTGATACGCTTAAATCCTATATTGAGGCTTGCGCCAAGCAAGTGAGCGGTGCTGACTCGGTGCGCGAGCTGCGTTTCATAGAAAGTGCCGAGCTATCCAAGAAATTGACCTACCCCGCCTACCTCGCCGAATGGCTCATGGGGCAGAATGAAGACACGCGCGTGTGCTATGCTATCTTCATGAAGACTGATACGCATACATACATGTATATCCATGATATCCACGGTGATAGTGCCGAAGAGAGAGTAGATCTCGTGAAGGCTGCTATGGAGCAGATCAAGCTCAGCTCCTAGCTCGTGGCGATGAGTGCTCGATAGAGCACGGATTTCTTCTCCCTTATAGAAAGAGAAAAGCTCGTAAGTACCGACTTGCGGGCTTTTTTTTGATACCCAGACGGGAGGCGCGCGCAGTGCATCTGTGCTCGTGGTAGCCGTGTATTTTTTTAAATTTCTAACATTTAGCTCCTTATGCGGCGCGGTTCGTTTGCGTCTAGTCTCGGTGTAGAAAAAATAGCTTGAAAAAGAAAGTCGAGATGATAAACTGGAGTTAGACACTGTTGATTTAAGGAATATAGGTTGAGCGTTAAAATTCTGATAAAAGAGAAATGAGCTGACTGCAGTAAGCCCTATCTCATGAGAACTCAAAAGATGAAAAAAGTATTATATACATGTATTACTGGCGATTATGATCAGGTGCCTGAGCATAAGTATGTGGATCAAAATTGGGATTATATCTTGTTTACAGACAAAAAAGATCTTGTGCAAAGAGGTCAAATTTATCACTGGCAAGTGCGAGAGCTCCCTTTTACGCGCTTAAGTAATGCCAAGAACTCAAGATACCCCAAACTGAACCCCCACTTGGTCTTACCTGACTACGATTATAGCCTTTACATGGACGCGAATATTGTAGTAAATAGCGCTGAGTTTTTTGCGCATATCAACACCCATATAGACAATGGCGTGCTGGTGGCAATACCTCTCCATGGAGATCGCAGCTGTATCTATAGAGAATCTGAAATTATCGTAGAATGGTTAATTGAGCGAAAAAAAGTCGTTGAAGCGCAAATGGCATTTCTGCGCAAAGAGGGATTCCCCGAAGGATACGGTCTGCATGAGAATTGCTTAATATTGAGAAGACACAATGATGATCGTCTCGTCGCTGTACAAGAGCTGTGGTGGAAGATGCTAACGAAGTTTTCAAGACGCGACCAGCTATCAGGTATGTACTCCTTCTGGAAGAATGGTGTAGAGATCACTCCCTTGTACTCCCGAGAGAAGGGCTATCATCGCAAGTGCGAGGAGCTCAGTTTTATAGACGGTACTAAGCATTGTAGAAGACTGGGAAAAAAAGTGCCTTTGCTGCCTTCTTTTATGGTTAACATCATGTGCTTATTGATACCCGGCAAGGAGAGACGCTCGAATGCGCGCAATCGACTACGCTCCATTACGAGAGTAAAATACAACAAAGGATAAGAAGATGAATGTATTAATCACAGGCGGAGCGGGCTTTATCGGATCTAGCTTAGCAGACTCTTTATTGCAATCCGGTGATAGCGTCGTGGTCGTGGATAATTTTAACGACTATTATGATCCCCTATTGAAGGAAAGTAATGTAGCGCATAATCTGGATCATCCTCGCTATAAGTTGTATCGGGTCGATATCTGTGATAAGCCGGCTCTGAGAGAGGTATTTGAGCAGAATCAGATCGACTGTATTGTGCATTTAGCAGCGCGCGCCGGCGTGCGTCCTTCTATAGAGCGACCAGAAGACTATGTATTGACGAATCTCTTGGGTACGGTGCATATACTGGAGTTGATGAAGGACTTCTCTGTGAAAAAGATGGTTTTTGCGTCCTCTAGCTCTGTGTATGGCAATTGCAAGGAGTCGCTTTTCGGCGAGGAGTTGAAGGTCGTCGAGCCTATCTCTCCCTATGCGGCGACCAAATCAGCAGGAGAGCAGATTGTCTACACCTATCACAAGCTGTATGATATTTCAGTTGTATGCTTGCGATTCTTTACCGTGTACGGACCGAGGCAGCGTCCCGATCTCGCTATACGAAAGTTCATTGAGCGAATAGAGAGCTCCCAGCCTATTCAGATGTATGGAGATGGCTCAACAATGCGAGACTATACCTATATAGAAGATATCGTTGCGGGTGTCACGCAAGCCATCAATTATACTCAGTCCTCCTATGAAATCATAAATATAGGCGGTGGAGAGCCCATAGCTCTGAAAGATATGATCGCAACAATTGAGTCTTGTACGGGAACAGCGGCTTTAGTCGAGCACTTGCCTATGCAGCCTGGTGATGTCAATAAAACTGTATGCGACTTTAGCAAAGCTCATCAATTATTGGGGTATACTCCGCAGACATCATTCCGCGACGGGATCAAAAAATTCCTCCAGTGGAGAAAGTCTTTGTAGATCTGATTGTCTGAATTTATAATATTAACAGTGAAATAATTATGCTGGATTTTAAAAAAGGTAAGAAGAGGATCAACTTTGTCACGTCAACCGATGCTCAGACAGGCAGTACGAGGTTGCGCGTCTATAAAATAGCTGAATGGCTCAATGCAAATGGATATAGCGCAACAATAAACTCTGATGAGGATGCGGATATTTATGTTTTTCAGAAAAGTTCTCCCCAGTTTTTGATCCCTCGGTTTATCGAAGCAAAAAAGAGGAATAAAATCACCGTATTTGATATTGATGATTATCACGAATCTTGCTTTGACCCTATCATAAAGAATGTCGATCTGCTATTTGTGGGGTCGAAAAGATTACAATCTTTGTATGCGTCAAGGAATAGAAATATCGTGTTTCTTCCTAATATGATTGATATCAAAGATTTTGACATGCCCCAGACCGACTACGATCTCAAGCGTCTCAATTTGGTGTGGTTTGGCAATACGCCCAATCTACCCGCCTTGGAGGCAACGCAGATTGAGAATGTGACAAAGATTACACAAGGCGGTGATTTGGAGTGGCGTCTGGATACCATTGATGAGACTCTACAGCAATTCGATCTCGTATTGATACCACAACACGACACAGACGGAGGTCAGTCCAAGTCAAATTGCCGAATGCTGAAATGCATCTATTTGGGAATACCTGTCTTGGTATCCAGTATAGAGTCCTATCTAGATTTTGCGGAAGAGATTGATTATCCCCATGAGTTTATCTTAGATGATCTTTCCAAGTGGAAGTCGACGATAGAGGCTATTCAATCAGGTGAAATTAAGCTCGAATTTGATTTTCAAAGAGCGAGGCAAATTATTCACGAAAAGTATGGGCAAGCCACCATTTGCACAATGTATCTTAACGAGGTATTAAATACAAAGCATCAAATGTCCTGCTTTCGAAGATTCTTATTTAAGTGGAAGCACTCGCAGATGCGTCAAAAACTATCCAAACGCTTAAAAAAATAGTGATTTGATGCTATATCCGTGTGTTTATTATCTCATCTAGAGATTCTGCTTGAGAAGCGTGAGCAAAATGCCTTACCGTGAGACAATGACTTTTGGTATGCAGCTTTCCGCGTTTAGTTTTTAAAATTATCGATACGAAAAATATATGAAACCTTTATTTGTACATGTCCATATTTATTATGTAGAAATGTGGGATGAGCTAAAGCAATGTCTTTTGCATTTAGGATCTCGTCCTTATGATTTATTTGTCTCATTAGTTGAAAATAGTAAGGAGTTGGTCGATGATATACGATGCTTCAACGAGGCGGCGGTTATTCAAGTTGTACCCAATAGGGGATTTGATGTAGCTCCTTTCGTACATTTCGTCAATCAAATCAATGTGGATGATTATTCCTACGTCATCAAGCTTCACAGCAAATCTAATATTAAAAAGAAGGCACGCTTGCTGCATCCTTTTGGTTATGCTGATGTGAGTGGTGCAAATTGGCGGAACTATTTGTTGTCTTTTATCGAGTCACCTATGGCTTTTGATCAGCACCTGTCTTATTTAGAAAGCCATAGTAGTGTTGGCATGCTATCGAATTATAAGCTTATTGTATCTGATGATATGTATGTTAAGAAATTCTTGCCCGCGTTGCAGCGATTGGTCGCCCCTCTCGAGCTCGCTGATGTGCCCTTTACATTTGTGGCGGGAACGATGTTTATCGCACGAGCTTCATTGTTTCAACAATTGCAGCAGCTAAAGATACAGACATCCGATTTTGAAGAGGTCACTGATGCGCGAGATGAGCAGTTTGCTCATCTCATCGAGCGCTATCTGGGCTGGATGGTTTATTCGCAAGGCTATGTGATTGATTCTGCTGTAAAATTGCCCTTGCTATTAAGAATATATTATCGCCTAAAACTACGCACACAACCACTACGTCGTTTCATCTATCAGACCAAAAGGACAAAATCGGGGAATTTTATCGTCAAGATTTGTAAAATACCCGTATTTCTGAAGTCGCAAAAGCGATAGACCATAGACTTATTGATATCTTGCTCATGAAATTGTTGGAGAAAAAAAAGTCGGAGAAAGGGCGTACCCGCGTTTACTTTTGTGGGGTCAAAATCTTTTCTTATAAAAGAAAGAGGACACCGCGCCCCCTCAGCTCTTACTTGGGTATAGATCCGTATGATGTTCTTTTAATCTCTGCCACCCCGCCTACAGATGGAGTCTGTATTTGGAGAATGCAGTTTTTGAAGGAAATGTTGGAAAAGAAGGGATTTCGCGTTCAGCTGATTTATGAGTTTGACGCATTGAATAAAATCCACGCCTACGTCATCAAGTGTCAATCGATCATCTATAGCCGTGCACTTGATTCGGATGTCTCACGATCGATCTTTGGCTATGCCAAGCAGTACGCCAAGCCCCTTATCTTGGATCTCGATGATTTGACTCTGTCTACGGGCTCGCATATGTCAGGCAATGTGAAATCGGGAGTCTCCAAGAGGAGCGATGTGTACTCAAAGGGGCTGACTTATGAAAAGGCTCTCGTATTTGCAGATCATATTAGTGTATCCACCCCATTTTTGAAATCAGCCTTTCAGCAGCTCTTCACGCAGCGTATTTCTATCTATCAGAATAGTATCTCGACGGAGCTCGTTGCATCCAGCGAGAGACATAGCCCGATGGGGGATACGTTGAATATTTTATACGCGTCAGGCTCAAGTACCCATGATTTTGATTTTTCTACGATTTATTTAGATTTGGTCAATTTTTTGAGCAGTCATGATGATGTCACATTGACAATCTTGGGCGCGTCTTCGTGGAAGATGGGCTTTGATTTCCTCGGTGATCGGCTACGCATTCTACCTCGCGTGGGCTTTGAGGAGATGCTAAATGCCTTTGGCGAGTACGATTTGCTGCTTGTGCCGCTCGATAAGAATGACTTTAATCACGGTAAGAGCAATATCAAATACATTGAGGCAGGTGCTAGGGGGACTCCTGTGCTTGCTACAGATGTCGATGAGTATCGCTCTACGATTAGGCATGGAGAGAATGGATACTTGTTTGATGAAGAGAGCTTTTATCATGTGCTTGAAGAGATTTATCTTCATAGGGCATCACTGCGTCAAATAGGGGAGAATGCGAGACGTGATGTGCTACGCTTTCATACCGTCGATCGTGCTGAGACCGAGTTGCTCGATCTCCTAAACCGTGCCTGTGGGAAGACTGATTCTTCTGGAACTAAGTAGAAGTATAGATTGTAGTGATATGATAGTAAATAATAACGAGCAACTCTTTAAAAAGTATATTCTCTTTCATGTGCATAGTCTGCGGCAGCTGCCAATGTATGCTCATATCTTGAGGGAGAATGATGATTTTTATTTTGTCCTCTATAGTGATCATATACTTGAGGATGATTTTGTAAAAACTGATGTGGCTCAATTCGACAATGTCACCTTTGCGCAGGATGTCGAGCTGATCAGGGCAAAGGCAGCCTTGTTTGATGTCGTCATCTCTACGAATCAATCACTGCTGGATGCGGTGATCGTAGATGGTATTCGTAGCGTCAAGAAGGCAAAATTCTTTGAGATCCAGAATGCTTTGTTTCAGTCTGGTGTGCATTATAACGATCTGCCTATTCTGACGTCGTTGGGGTATGATTCATTAGAGTCAAAGTGTCGTGCGCATGCTATGCTTCTATTTTATCCTGTCGATGGCAGGGCGGGGGGCACGCCTATAGGCTATCCTCATTACCTTGAGGATGAGCCGCTCTATTCTCATGGGCAGTACACTCTTGTTCTTTCGAATTTGCACGTTGATGCGTATACTCATATTGAGCGAGTGCGTTTTTATCAGGCTGTAGCACAGCTCATTGTAGCGAATCCACGACAGCTTTTCTTGTGGCATTGCCATCAGGATGAGGCTGCCTTATTAGGTGATATTCATCAGTATACAAGCGTTTTTTCAAGCGAGCCTGTAAACAATCTCGTGTATACTGCTCAAACGAATGCTTTTGGACTCATCCCAAGGGCTAGCCTCATCAAGAAATCCAAGAATGTGATTTCGACGATATCAACCGCTCTCTTAGAATGCGAGCAGTACAAGAGATCGACGCTAGTCTATAGGGCGCAGTCAATCAATCTGTTGCTAGATAAGATTCATCACGTGGAGAGTTTTGCGGACTATGATGAGTTGAAGCAGAAGTTTGGCAAGGGCGAGTATAGCTTAGAGTCAGGGTTGTTGCAAAGGTATAATAATGATGTATTCAGAGATGCTATCTTTGGAGACGCCTAGAGGAGGAGAGAAGTTGCAGTCTATGTTAAGGGGGGGCTCAATTCTCGTCATTCTCAATAAGAAAATTCAAAAAATCACTTCACGAGGCAGCTTTTGAGATGATTTTACCTTGCGAGAAATTAGCCCCCTTAAGCAGTTATTCATAGGGCAAAGGAAGTTAAATATAGTAATGAGCGTATGATAGAAGTACATCAATTATCGTCACAAGGTGGCGTGTGTAGCTTTGAGGTCGAGGGGTCGCGTCTGCGCGTGACCAAGGAGAGGTCGAAGGCGAGCTTCTTCGGGATGCGCGGCGGGCTGTTGCTATTCATTGCCCTCGCGCTTGCGTTCTCATGGAGTGGGATCAGCGATTTTGGTGACGCTGCACTTCAGGGGGATCCCTTCGTCATCTTTTTTGCCTGCTTGTGGATTCTGATGAGCGTGAGCTTTGTGATTCCTCTGATTTTAGTATTCAGCCTTCCGCGCGTGCTCACCATGGAGTTCGATGCAGAGCAGGGACTATCCACGTCTCATGCGGTGCTGCGTTTCTGGGCGCGAGGGAAGAAGGGGCTTGTACTCGACATGGATATTTACCCCACCTCGTTGGGTAGAAATCCCAAGGGCGAGCTCCGAGGCGGCTTCTTGGTACGTCCTTCGATAGCGGATACGAAGCGCGGGCTCTTGGGGTTGCGGCAGCGTGGGTTGAAAAAATTCTTCCCCCTCGCCTTCGGTGCCCTACGCTTTGACTCGCCTGCACAGGCTCTAGAAGAGGCACGCGCCTTGAAGCGCTTTCTGCGCAAGCATCGCCTGCCCATCCCTGTGCTCATCGAGCCCCATAGTAGACCAGCTAGCGGGGATTGAGTATCATATCGCCTTGCTTCACTTTTGAGCTGCATAGTGCGCTGTGCTTTTGCGTCTTTTGTGCCTCCCTCTGATTTGATGTCGAATTGCTCGGATAAGTATTGACAAAGAAGAGTCGATCATCCAAAATGGATCAAGTTAGAATCCTACGCGTTATCTATTATGAAACTTAAAAAAACACTCACTTCCCTCCTTGCCTCACTATCCGTGAGCTGCATCGCCCTCCTCGCCTCATCCAGCCTCGCTCAGGCGCAGACCACCACCTACTCGAGCACGACGGGCTGGGTCATGGAGCTCTCGGGCAGCTCGTACACGGGCATGGACTCGCTCTACAAGGATAGCCTCTACTTTGGCAGCGGTGACTTCAAGGCTGATATGGTGGGCGGCGATATTGCCATTGGCTATATGTCGGGCTCATCGGGTGGCTTTATCTTTACGCTCGGCGGGGCACTGGGCGACTTTACCTCGACGAGTACGTATCACGATGGCATTGGTTTTGTCGATATCGATTCCAAGGCGGATCTCACGATGGGGCATGCCATGGTCGGCTATCGCTATAGCTACAAGCTCTCCTCCTCGCTCTCCATCTACGCGGGCGCGCATATAGGCCTGAGCACGATGTCCATTGACGCGCCAAGCTACATTGTCACCTCCCCTTCTACAGGTCAGCTCACGAGCCTTGAGAGCAATACGGCCGATGATTTTGGCTATGTCTACGCCTTTGAGACGGGGCTGACGCTGCATCTCTCGCAGAGCTTTTATATCTTTGCCTCTTACCTCATCTCCAGCAGCACGGCATCTCCAGAGCTCAAGCTGCGCAGCGGGGAGGAGATCACGATGGAGGAGCAGAGCTATCAGACGATACGCGTCGGTCTCGGATTCACCTTTTAAGATCTAGTCGTAAATATTTTATCCTGACTCCTTCTCTGGAGCAAAAGCTCGTGAGAAGGAGTCATTAACCTCTTTCTTTCAAAAAAAACGGCTTGATGCGTCTTTTTTGAATTGATTTCGCACGTGCTGAGGAGTACTATTAACCTCATCTGACGCGCGAAATTCATCACCGATATTACCATAATCAGATAGTTACACGTTATTATATTTTATGAGCACTACATACAGCACCATAGACGCAAACGAAGCCGTTGCTTCTGTCGCATACCGTTGTTCCGAAGTGGCTGCAATCTACCCCATCACGCCTTCTTCCTCTATGGGTGAGGCGGCTGAGAGTTGGATGGCCATTCAGCGCGAGAACATCTGGGGGACCGTGCCTGCCGTGGTTGAGATGGAAAGTGAGGCCGGCGCTGCCGGTGCCGTGCATGGTGCCCTTCAGACGGGCTCACTAGCCACTACATTCACCGCTTCGCAGGGTCTTCTCCTCATGATTCCCAACATGTTCAAGATCGCTGGCGAGCTCTTCCCCTGCGTTCTTCACATTGCGGCCCGTTCCCTTGCGGCACAGGGTCTTTCTATTTTTGGTGACCACAGCGATGTCATGGCTTGTCGCTCGACAGGCTGGGCGATGCTCTGCGGCGCGAGTACGCAGGAGGCCCCCGATATGGCCGCGATTGCGCATGCGGCGACGCTGGAGTCGCAGATTCCTTTCATGAGCTTCTTTGACGGCTTCCGCACCTCGCATGAGGTGGGCAAGATTGCCGACATCAGCGATGACACGCTCAGGGCGATGATGAAGCCTGAGCTCGTCGAGCGCTTTCACAAGCGCGGACTCACCCCCGATGCTCCCGTCATCCGCGGTACAGCTCAGAATCCTGACGTCTACTTCCAAGGCCGTGAGACGGTGAATAGCTACTACACCGCGCTGCCCGCCATCGTCAAGCAGACGATGAAGCAATTCGGCGAGCTCACTGGCCGCCACTACGATCTCGTAGAATACGTCGGCTCTCCTGAGGCGACACGCGTCATCATCATCATGGGCTCGGGTGCTGAGGCCTGCCTTGAGACAGTCAAGGCTCTCAGTGAGGACATCGGTGTGCTCAAGGTGCGCCTCTACCGTCCCTTCCCCGTCGAGGACATCATCGCGGCTCTCCCTGCCACGGTCAAGAAGATCGCGGTGCTCGACCGCACCAAGGAGCCCGGCAGCCTGGGCGAGCCTCTCCTCCAGGATGTCATCCAGTGCCTCTCTGTAGCGCACATCGCAGGGACTCTGCCCTTTGACATGCCACAGGTCGTCGGCGGTCGCTACGGTCTGGGGTCGAAGGAATTCACCCCAGCCATGGTCAAGGCCATCTTTGACGAGCTCAAGAAGGACCAGCCCAAGGAGGGCTTCACCATCGGTATTGAGGATGATGTCACGGGTCTCTCGCTGAGCTATGACCCCACCTTCTCCACCGAGGCGGACACGGTCACACGCTGCATGTTCTATGGTCTGGGCTCTGACGGTACAGTCGGTGCGAACAAGGATGCGATCAAGATCATCGGTGAGAATACCGATCTCTACGTCCAAGGCTACTTTGAATACGACTCCAAGAAGTCGGGCTCCACGACCACATCGCACCTGCGCTTTGGCACGACCCCCATTCACAGTACCTACACGATCACGAATGCGAACTTCATCGCGCTGCACCAGCCCAGCATTCTCAATCTCTATGACTTCCTCAAGAATGCCGCTCAGGACTCCACCTTCCTCATCAATACGGATGTCGCGCCTGACGCTGTCTGGGATAGCCTGCCTGCACGCATGCAGCAGCAGATCCTCGACAAGAATGTCAAGGTCTACTGCATCGATGCCTTCAAGGTCGCCAAGGCCTCGGGCATGGGCGGGCGCATCAACACGATCATGCAGACCTGCTTCTTCAAGCTGGCGAATGTGATCCCTCCCCAAGAGGCCATCGAGCTGATCAAGAAGGCCATTCAAAAGACCTACGGCAAGAAGGGTCAAGACGTCGTGGACAAGAACATCGCGGCTGTCGATGCCTCGCTGGACAATCTCTACGAAGTCCCCGTCGCGGGCAAGTCCCTCACGGGCCACGCCATCCCCGCTCCTATGCCTGAGCATGCCCCCGACTTTGTCAAGAATGTCCTCGGTCGCCTAGGCGTCGGTGAGGGCAACAGTGTGAAGGTCTCCGAGATGCCCTGCGATGGCACCTTCCCCAACGGTACGACCCAGTATGAGAAGCGCAACCTCGCACTTGAGCTCCCCGTCTGGACACCCAAGAGCTGCATCCAGTGCGGCAAGTGTACCATCGTCTGCCCCCACGCCTGTATCCGCTCTCAGATCACGGATCCTGCGAATCTGGCTGACGCGCCCGAGGGCTTCCAGAGCTTCCCCGCCAAGGCCATGCACAAGGCATGGAAGGGCAGCGAGTTCATCATCCAGACCTCCG
>CAYJOV010000073.1:0-11406 GCA_964371905.1 uncultured Akkermansia sp.
GTACATGCTTTTAACTTGATTAGCTAGAGGCTGTCAAGGAGCAATCTGTATAAAATCCCCGCAGGGGCGAGCGAAGCTCGTTTATGCCAGATTGAGACTTGACGGGCTCTAGCTAATCAAGTACGCAAGCCATCGTTTCTGCATGAGCCGCAGCCAAAGTAATAAGCACTTTGAGATAGGAGCTCTCCCATGCTCCTATCAATCCCCCAGACAGACAGCACAGATCTTATCTTTTTACAATGAAAACACTCCTCTACTATTTCTTCACCATCGTCTTCAGCCTCACGGCTGCGCACCTCGCAACGGACTTTTACTGGTCATTCTGGTGCTACGATGGCTGGCCACGCCTCTTTAACTGGTTGAATGTGCTCATCGCTCCGCTCTCGGGAGAAGGTGACGGAGTGACGACGTATGGGATGGTGATGGATGAGTTCTTCCTCGGCTTTACGCTTTGTTTCTTTCTGATCATGACCGCGTGGCGCTACCTGATCAAGAGGTGCAAGGAGCGCTCCGGCTTTTGGCCTTACGCGGTGATGCTGAGTGTGATCTTGGGCAACTTTGCGGCTCAGTATTATTGGGATGGCTGGATGAATGACGGCTGGCCTCGGCCCGAGGGCTTTTTGCATCATTTTTATGGGGTGCAGGACGGCGAGGGGGCTTATATCATGCTCGAGAATGAGCTCCGAATGATCGCTATACCCGCCTTCTTCATTCTCTTTGTCCTCAGTCGGATGCTGCTCAATCTAGGCTATATCCTATGCTGGCTCAGCCGCGGCATCTTCCGTCTCCTCACAGGAAAAAACAAACAGGAAACCACCGATGACACACTCGACACCACCACAGAACAGTGCGACGCCTGAGGCGCGCGAGATAGGCATGCTGGAGCTCTTTTGGCTGAGCTGCAAGAATCACATGTTCGCTGGCACGCGACGCGCAACGCGGCGCGAGTACTGGAACTTCCTGCTGCTGCTGCTTCCCCTTCCTCCGCTCATCCTCGTGCAAGCGGAGGCTGCCTCAGATATCTTTGGAGCGATCTTTGGGATGGCGCTGATTGGTATGTACGCGATCCATCCCTTTGTGCTGACGGGCATCGCGCAGGCGCGCTTATACGATATAGGCGGCAAGGCGTGGCAGTTCTACTTGATGATCGTGGGCACGGGGCTGCTCACGCTCGCTGCTTGCCTGATCTTGGGCTCGGGGTCGCCCTCTGAGCACTCTCAAGATCCTAGCCTGATTCTTGCTCAATGGTTCCCCTTCTTTATCTTCTGGCCTCTGCTCAATCTGCTGCTCTGTGTCGTCATCGGCTGTATACCCAGTAGTCCCAAGCCCAATGGCTATGAGGATGCGATCCAGCTGCCGCCCACGCGCCCGAGCTCCAGCTATCCCGCGGAGGTCTACCCTCGATGCAGTCACTTGCATGAGCGTCTGCTCTATGGGCTCCGTCATGCGCTGAGCCGTCGCGGGCGGGCGGATCGCGAGGAATTCTGGCCTTATTTCTTCGTCATGGCGGTTTTGGTCTTGCTGGGGACGCATGGGCTTTTTTGGGGGCTTGAGCAAGCGGGCTATTATCTCCCCCTTTTGGGGAAAGGGTCTTTTACCGTCCTCTACCTCCTGCTCGGGGGCATCTGTGTGCGTCGCTTTCGCGATGCGGGGCTCCCTGCATGGATAGCTGAGCTGATCTGGGTCGTCTACGTGCTGTTCTCTTGGTGGCCTAGTCTCTTGATCAACCTGCCTTCTCTCATTGGCTTAGCGGTATTACTATCACCGCTGGTTTGCTTCGTCATCTGCTTGCTGCCCAGTCGCCTACATGAGCCCGCAACCGATGATGCTTCACATGAATGACCCCCTAGAATCTCCCCCCAGTCAGGTCAGCTGCACCTGCTGTTGTCAGCCGCTCGCGCTCAGCGAGCAGGGCTGCTGGCCAGCTCGTTGCCCCCGCTGTCACTATCCCTTTGTGGAGCAGCCCCGCCTCTGGGACTACCTCGCGAGGGGATTCTGCCGCACGACGCATTGGCGCGGGCGGGCGAGTCGGGCGGAGTTCGCCTGCTACTTTGCGCTCATCAGCGCGCCATTCTGGCTGGGCTTGCTGGGCTCTACCTTGTTTGGCGTGGGCTATAGCCTGAGCTTCCTCTACGGTCTAGTGACTCCCATCTTGCTCATGGGGATCTCGGTGGCGCGTCTGCATGATCAGGGTCGCTCAGGGGGAGGCATCGTGATTAGCATCATCATCTGCACGCTGCTCTACTTTGTCTATTACTTTTTCATCCTCACCCCGCTGGCGCATGCCGCGATGAGTATAGAGAGCTATCAACCAAGGGTGCGGTGGCTCGCCAATCACTCCTTTTTTTTCTACATCTTGTTGCAGAATGTGACGGTCTTTCTCCTCGGTCTGAGGGCGGGGGAGAAGCAGAGCAATCAATACGGCATAGCCCCCGCGAGCGTCCTTGCCCCCGCGCGTGAGGGATAGTAAGTCTTTCTTTCTGAGTGGGAAGGTGTTTTCCCGCTCAGAGAAGAGAAAGGCTAAGGTGAGTTATCGTAATCGACGATCGGCGTCCTTCGCGTTGAAGAAATCTGCGCAGGCTTTCTCCAATGCTTCGCTGTTGTAGAATAGCTCGTTCTGGAGTAGTCTGTAGGGTAAGTTTACACTATGAACCGTTTGTCCGAGACCGCGTCCGAACTCGCCTTTAAGAAAAGCAGCATAGACTTCTTTTCGCTCTTTGGCTGATAGGCTGTCGTTGAACTTCACACGAGCTTTCTCGGCGTTGTTCATCTCATCGGTGAGTTTGGCAATCGCCTTGACTGCCTCATCAGGGGTGATCTGCTGCTCTCTGAGATCAAGGATAGTGTAGGAGAAATCGACACAAATTTCTACTTTTTTTATATAGATGCCAGAGAGCTGAACCTGCTTGTTTTCAAGAGAAGAAGCTAGCACAAGGGACGGTACTGCGCTTAGCGCAAGCGCGAGTGTTGTATACGCTTTCATAGAAAATCACTTTAGCAGCCCGTGTCTCCTATGTAAATGCAAAAATATTTTGTTAGGGTCTGCTTTGAGAGAAGTCATACGCTGTCGGGCACGCTTCCTTTGCTCCCCTAATAACGCTCCGTGCGGCGCAGCACATGCAGGCGCGTCTCCATCTGGGGACGCAGCGCGCTCTCAATCCAAGCGAAGGCCGCTTGCAAGCCCTCGGCCTTGTAGATACGCCCAATCTGCGCCTCCACCGCCGTGGCGTTGCCCGTCAGGCGGAGAAACTGATTGCTCGTGAATTCAATAAAAAGTTTCCCGTCGATCTCCCCGCGAAAGGAGAGAATCCACTCGCGCACATAGAGCGCGAGCACAGCATCCCCCACCCACGCCTCAGCGCGTATCTTGGGGTCAAGATCTGGAGGAAGCTGCGCCATAAGAGAAAGGGATAAAAATCAACCACGCTGGCGAGGCTCACGCTCCGCCGCTGTAGCTCCCGTGCGCGTGACAAAGGGCGCGCCATCGGTGGGGGCTGCCTCCGTAAAGGCGACACCGGGGAGCTCCGTAGGCTTGCCCTCGACGGGGAAGTCCTTGTGCATGGGATGGTAGGGATAGCCGTCCCACATCATGATGCGGCGCAGATCGGGGTGCCCCTCATAGAGGATACCCATCATGTCGTACTGCTCGCGCTCCAGCCAGTTGGCGGACTTCCACAGCGAGACCACGGAGGGGACAGTCATGCTGTCCTCATCGACGAGGACGCGGACGAGGAGATTCGCCCCTGTCTCGGCTTGGGTGAGTGTGTAGTTCGACTCAAAGCGGGGCTCGGCGTCCAAGCCACGATCGACCGAGGACACACAGAGCAGCATGTCAAAGCCGCAGGCCTCCTTGGCGTAGCGCATGAGGTCGTAGAACTCATCCTTGGCTACCGTGATGGTTACATCATCGCGGAACTCCTGACTCGTTGCTGAGCTATAGCGGGTGCAGAGCTGCTGCGCCGCTGCCTGCTGGCGCTCTAAAAGGGTGGGAAGGGGCATGTGAAAATGAGGATAAAAATGTGAATAAGGAATGCGGCTTTAGTCGCCGATCTTCATGGAGGTCTTGAGACGCTGCTCTTGGTTTGCAGGGCGAGGCTCATGCTCGGAGAAGAAGCCATCGAGGGGCTTGCCCGTCGTGGCGATCTTGTTTTGCAGCGTCATGAGACCCTCAATGAGAGCCTCGGGGCGTGGAGGGCAGCCAGAGATGTAGACATCAACAGGGAGGATCTGATCCACACCTTGGAGGACGGAGTAGGAGCGGAACATGCCACCCGTGCAGGCACAGGCACCGCAGGCGATCGCCCACTTTGGCTCGGCCATCTGATCCCAGATGCGGCGCACCATGAGAGCCATCTTGTAGGTGATGGTTCCGCAGATGAACATGCAGTCCGCTTGGCGTGGGGCAAAGCGATTCACCTCCGCGCCGAAGCGCGAGATATCGTAGCGCGAGCAAGCCGTCGCCATGAACTCAATGGCGCAGCAGGATGTCCCCATCGGCATAGGCCAGATAGACGACTTGTGTACCCAATTGACGGCAGCCTCAAGGGTGGTGAAAAAGAAGCCCCCGTCGGCATTGGGATCGGAGACGAAATTCTTGTCAAGGTACTCTAATTGATCGTTGGCCATAGTTCCTCACCTAGAATAGCCCGAGACGCGCCACGATGCAAGCTTTTTTCTGGGCTGCTGCTCTTCTTGTGACGAGCAGGGGGAGTATCCTCTTGTTACTCTTATGTGCTTTTTCTTGCATCCGATGGGGTAATTGTTACAATTGAGATGATGAGAACAGACTTGCAATCGCGTGCGCGTGGGTGTCTGCTGGGGCAGCTCGCGGGGGACTCCTTGGGGGCTCTCGTCGAGTTTCGCCATGCGGATGATATCAAGCAGCAATACCCGCAGGGTGTGCGCTGCATGGCTTATAATGATTTCTGGAATATCCTGTCTGGGCAGCCAACGGATGATTCGGAGATGGCCTTGCTGCTGGCGCGCATGCTCGTGGAGCAGCGGCAGTATGCGCCCGATAAGGCTCTGGAGCAGTATCGCTACTGGCTGCGCACAGAGCCCTTTGATTGCGGCATGACTATTTGCAGTGCTCTTTTGGGAGAGATGTCGCCGCTCAGTCAGGCGAATGGCGCGCTCATGCGTATCAGTCCCCTTGGGATTTGGGGGGTGAATCACGCTCTCGATCAGGTGGCGCAGTGGGCGATGGAGGATGCCGCACTCACGCATGTGCATCCGATTTGTCAACAGGCGAATGCTCTGTATGCGATGGCTCTTGCCCACGCGATTCGCTCGGGGGATGATGCCCGCCGCCTTTACGATGCGACTCTCTGCTGGGCGGAGAAGAGGGATGTGGATGCCGCTCTCATGGACTGTCTGCGCCAGTCGGCATGTGCTCCTCCTGAGGCTGCGCACTACTACGATCATATGGGCTGGGTGCTCGTCGCCTTCGGCAATGCCTTTTACCAGCTCTTGCACGCGCCTAATCTGGAAGAAGGCGTAGTTGACACCATCATGCGCGGAGGCGATACGGATACGAATGCGGCTATCTGTGGGGCTCTGCTCGGGGCTGTCTATGGCGAGGGGGATATTCCCTCGCCATGGCGTGAGGCTCTGTTGACCTGCCGTCCGCGGGAGGGGGCGCAAGGCGTGCGCAGGCCGCGTCCCGAGTGTTTTTGGCCTGTCGATGCGCTTGAACTCGCGGATCGATTGGTGGGGGTGTAAGAAGAGCTTTTCCTTGGGGTGTCTCGGATGATTTTTCGGCGGCACGAGAGACTGCCACAGAGGGAGAGTCGCATGTATCGTCATAGGGAGGGAAAGAACCTTGTCTTTTCCTCCCCATGAAGGATAGGAGCTTTTGTGTGCTACTTCTCTAGAAAGAGGAGTTCTCTAGAGTAGCTCAGAGAGCTTCCAGCACTTCTTCGGCAGTATCGCAAGGGTGGGTGAAATCCTCGTTTTGGTATTTTTCTGGTAGATCAAGCTTGTTCGCCTCTTGGGTATATTTCCTCAGCAGTCCGACCTGCTTTTTGATCCATTTATCCTTCTTCGCCTCCTTGTATGCCCTGTCTACTAAGCCCTTGTTTGTCTCTCTGCCAAATTTAATTGCACCGTTGAGCATGTTAAAGGTCGACATGTTGCTCATCATAGCAATCGAGGCCTCGCCGTGATTGATCTTCTTTTCGACGAGAGCTTTGAGTATGTGGTGCATGTCGTAAATAACCATTTCAAAGTCGAGGAAGTCTGTCATGTACACGACTAGCTCGTCATCGTCTCGACGCTTGCCAAATCGGCATTGATTCAGATAGATAATGGCATCAGACAACCTATCTTCATAGGCAGCGCAGGCATCTCTCAGAGCCTGATTGTAGTAGTCAACATCCTGACTTAAATAAGTATGCGCGCGGCGGTAGTTAAAGAGGGCTCGGCGTAACTTTTTGCCATTCTTTTCGTCGCTGAGATACTTGATGAGTGCAGCGTCAAACTCAGGACTGGTCTTATCGACCTGATCCACGAATTCTCCCATCGCGGAGGCAGAAGCATTTTGGAGCATCATGATCACGTCCTTTGTCTCCTTGTCTGGGTCTTCACTCTTTTCGAGGACTTTTCCTATCTGTTCGGTGTAGGCCTCGAGGAGAGGGATGACGGAGAGGTCGATGAAATCCACTGGGCTGATCTCATTGATATTTCCTTCCTCTCCTTCCCCTTCACCGTCGGCCATCTCTTCGTAGCCGCCTTGGGGCTCCATGTATTCTTCTGCATGCGCGGGGCTGATGAGAGCGGGAGTCGCGATTGCGCATACAAGCGCAGTAAGTATTGAATGTTTCATATACTTCATACTAAGCGAAAAAGGAGAAAATTTCAAGCTTCTTTTTTCTTTGTTATTTAGCCTAGCCATACTCTCTCTCGCGCGCGGTGTGGCTCGAAGCATGTATCTTCAAGGGGCGGGAAAAGACCTTGTCTTTTCCCGCCCCTTGAAGGCTTTGTACTCTTGTGTGGTACTTCTCTAGACGATGCTGACGCGTGCAAGCTTAGCTTAGCTTCGGCAGGGAGGCGGCGGCGACGGCTTGGCCATGGCGTTTCATCTTCTCATCAGGGACGCAGAGGGTGATGCTCAGCTCGGGGAATTCGCCCGCGAGGACTTCCTTTGCCTTGTCGATGATGATCTGCCCACCCTGTCCCGTGGCGACGCGGCCGAGGAAGAGGAGGTTGCGTATGTCGTAGTAGCTCGCAAAGTGCGCGATGGTGTAGCCGAACTCAATGCCCATGCTCTCATAGATGAGCTGTGCACGCTCATCGCCTTCTTCCATAGCCTGTTGCACGAGCTTCAGCTGCTCGGGGAAGGGCATGTCGCCGAACTCAAAGCCTGCACGAGGCGCGAGGCGTGCCACGCCCTGCTGGGAAAAGTAGGTCGCGCCCAGCCCCTTGTCACCCGACCACTCGTCTATGCCCGCGTCTTCTTGGTAGTCGACAGGGGCAAAGCAGAGCTCATTGATCCATGGCGTGATGTGCCCCTCGCCATCGACGTAGCCGGCAGCAAGGGATGTGCCCATGGCGATGCCGAGCACGGCGTTGTCGTTCATGGACATGGCACCCGCGAGGGCGGTGACTTCGCCGTCGTTGACGACTTCAAAGGGGACTTCCTTGCCCATGCGCTCGCTCCAGCGTGCCTTGAGATTGGCAAACATGGGGCGGATGACTTGGTCGAAGTCCTCGGGCGAGATGCCGCGGAATAGCGAGCCGACGCGAGGCTCACTATTCACATAGACGCCCGCAGCTGAGCCTCCGATGGCATCGACCTGTGGCAGGTGGGCGGCGGCGCGCTGGAGCGAGTCCTCGACACCCTCGACATGATAGCTGGGGTCTTGCTGATGGTAGGGATCCCAGACGACTTCTTCGGAGTAGATGACTTCTCCCGCGACGACGGCGGCGCATTTGCGATCCGAGCCGCCGAGGTCAAAGCCGATGCGGTTGCCCTCAAGGTTGCGCCCTAGGGGCATGGAGCTGCTGCTTTCCTCGGGGAGCTCGCTGGGCGAGTCCACGGTCACGATGGTGATGGGCTGTCCAAACATGCGCTCACCGATGAAGTGCCATTCAAACTCGCGCGCCCCGCCTGCGCAGTAGGTGCTCGCGAGCATCGCGGCTACCTCAGGGGCTCCGTAGATGGTGATGGTGGAGCCGCCCTTCATGAGGAGGAGGAACTTGAGGCTGCGCTCGACGTAGAGGTTGTTGAGCGCGATGTTCTCTCCGACGTGGGGGAGCAGCTTGCTCGACCAGCGAAAGCAGGTGCCATCGAGGCGACTGAGTGCGAGCTCGATGGGGGTGGAGTCGGGATCTTGGGCGACGCGGGCTTGGAAGGCCTTGTTCCAGAGGACGGGCGCGACGAAGTCGGGGTCGAGGGCGGGGATGTAGAGGGGGGATATGTTCATGTGTGTGTGTTTATTATTACTTTGCGGTAGTTAATGTAAGAAAATGGGTGGGTACTTGTACTTTGAACCATCATATAAAACCTTCTTTTCACTGAATGAAAATCCTATTTTCATTCAGTGAAAAGAAGTACATGCTCCTAACATGATCAGCTAGAGACTGTCAAGGAGCAAACGGAATAAAGTCCCCGAAGGGGCGAGCGAAGCGTATCCTCAGCCTTTTGCTTCGTCTCAAATTGGCATGCAATTTGTGCCGGATTGCGACTTGACGGGCTCTAGCTGATCATGTACGCAGGCCGTCGTTGCAGCATTAACCCCAGCCAACCTAATCATCGGAAAAAGCGTTGAATTGGCTCGTGCGGCTCTCTCCTCAGCGCTTGGTGCGGCGTATTTCCTTGAAGGTTGCGCGACGGAGCGAGATCTTAGACTTGAAGGGGATGTCGCATTCATAGGCCCAGATCATCACACCGCCGAGTCGCTGCTTCGCGGCGATGCGGCACTTGTCGCTGATGAGGGTGGCTCCATTGAAGTAGTGCTTGCGCCCCTTGAATTCGGTGTGGTTGTCGCGAGCCGTGAGGCGAGGATTGTTCTTCACCACGTCGTGGTAGCCTTTCTGCGCGCCCCAGTCGCGCGTGCCTTCCATGTCGTTGGTGTAGTAGGGCAGGCCCATGATGATCTTTTGCTTGGGCATCATCTTGAGTGAGCGTTCTATGTCTTCTTTGAAATGCGCCATCGTCGCATGCTCGCCGCCTCGGTCGTAGCTCATGATGTTGACGTAGTCGAGTACATCAATGGCTACTTGATTCGGGGCTTTGTAGTTCATATTCACCGCCGAGCTCACTGTGCGACCGCTTGCGCCGAACTCTTCGCGTATGTCATTGATCATGTAGCTAAAGTAGATCCATTCCTCGTTGTTTTCGGGGTATTCCCAGTCGATGTCCACGCCGTCGAGCTTGTACTTCTCAAGGTAGGCGGCTATTTGCTGGGCAAAGCGGCGGCGTGCCTCAGGGTTCGCCGAGGTCGCGGTGAAGCCGGGGTCGCTGTGGGCGATGCCGAGGATGATGTCGACGGGCTGCTTGCCACGGAGTTTTTTGAGCTTGTGGATGCCCGAGATGAATTCTTGTTTGTCACCGCCGACGAGGTTGCCCGAGTTGTCACAGGTGAGATTGAAGTAGATGATGTCGGTGATGTACTTGAAGTCCGCGGGCTTGAGCTGGTCGGGGAACCACTGCATGAGCTGCTTGTCCCGATAGTAGGGCACGATGCGCTGGGCAAAGGGGTAGACCTCCAGCGTGCCTTGGGGGTCTCCCGCGGTGATGGTCGTGTCGGGGTCGCTGGTCTTGACCTGCGTGAGCTCGGCGTCCACGCGCGCGTTGCCCGCAGCTCCCTTGGTGGTGCTGCCTGTGAGCCAGATGAAATTGTCACCCTGCTTGAGCTTGAGCGAGCCTGTGAAGGTCACGCTGTCTTCAGCGCGCTTGGTGCTCATGCGGATGGGGGTGCATTGCTCCTGAGCACGCGCGGCGCGGAGGCTAAAGAGGCGCGCGCGTCCCTCGTTGCCCGCGCGGTAGAGGTTCAGTGTCTTGAGTTCCTCGCCTCCCGTCAGCTTGAAGCGTAGTGCCTCGAGTGTCGTGCCTTCCTTCTCACAGTGGATGCGCAGGCGTAGTAGGGGCTGGGTGTCGAGATCGGCGTAGAGCAGCGAGTGGAGGTGCTGCGCCTCTATCTCGACCTTGGCGGTGAGGGGCGAGGCGAGTGTGCTGGCGAGGATGAGGGGGGCTAGGATGGGGAGTCGCATGCTGTGTATGTGTGTTGTGTTGTGGGGTGATCTTGTGACGATCTTGGGTTGTTGGTGAGTGCTAGGGCTTGGGAGTGTGCATTTCCGCGCGGGGGCTTAATAGCAGGGGTGACACCTCTTGTAAAAAGAGGCGTCACCTATTCGGATAGATTTTGAATATCTGCTGGTTATAAGAAGGTATGGCGTGATTGATCTCCTCCTTGTCTCGGGGCGAGTTTTAGCGCTAGCCTTCTACTCGCTCGATGGCAGCCTCGGCAATCTCATAGGGCTCCGCGAGGTCGCCGTATTTGTCCACCTCGGTATTTTTGAGCTTTTTGACCTGCTTGATATACTTCTTCATCTGCCTGATCTGCTTCTGGGTCCATTTTTCAGAAAGAGATTCATCGTAGGCCTTTCGGGCGAATTCTTTGTTATTCTTTTCGCCTTCTTCAATGAAGAGACTGATATCGTTCATGGTTGTGTCGTAGGACTCCATGGTTATCCTTGCCTTTTGATGATTGATTTTTTTATCAATGAGATCCATGAGAGCGTGGCGTAGGTCGTGAAGAACCATTTCCCTATCTTGGTAGGCCACCATGTATTTGACCAATTCTTCATCGCCTTGTTGCTTGCCAAATCGGAAGAGATGGATATATTCCACGATGGGGGCTAGCTTTTGCTCATACTGGTTACAAATCTCTTTGACCTTGTCGTTACCGTAGTAATCGGCATTGTCTCTGAGGATGGTTTTTGCGCGGCGGTACTCGAAGAGGGCGCGTCGCACCTCATTGCGATTACTGCCTTTCTTGAGATAGGCAACGAGCGCGGCTTCAAACTCAGGAGAGCTATTTTGGATCGCGTCCTGACAGAGAGCCAAGGCTGCGCCAGAGTCACCCGTGAGGGGCTTGAGAACAGTGAGCATCTCCTCGCCTGATTCCGCTTTTGGTAAAACTTGGCTTACCGGCTTGATATAGAGCTTGACTAAGGGGAGGATGCCTTCTTTGATGAATTGATCTGGGCTTATATCGCCGCCGCCTTGGGGCTCCATGTCCTCTTCCTCGTCATCTTCGCCGCCACCTTGGGGCTCCATGTCGTCGTCCTCGTCATCTTCGCCGCCGCCTTGGGGCTCCATGTCCTCTTCCTCGTCATCTTCGCCGCCGCCTTGGGGCTCCATGTCGTCGTCCTCGTCATCTTCGCCGCCGCCTTGGGGCTCCA
>CAYJOV010000074.1:0-11301 GCA_964371905.1 uncultured Akkermansia sp.
CGCGCTTGCGGTCTTCTTCCAGCTGGATGAGCTTCGCCTTGAGCATGCGCATCGCCTCTTCGCGGTTGCGCAGCTGGGAGCGTTGGGTCTGGCAAGCGACGATGAGTCCTGTGGGAAGGTGGGTGAGGCGCACAGCGGTCTCCACCTTGTTCACATTCTGTCCGCCCTTACCACCAGCGCGGTAGGTATCCATCTTCACATCGGACTCCTTGACCTCCAGATCGACATCGTCGGAGATATCGGGCGTCGCGTCGAGCGAGCAAAAGGAGGTATGACGCTTGCCCGCCGAGTCAAAGGGACTCATGCGCACAAGTCGATGAATGCCTCGCTCATTCTTCAGATAACCAAAGGCGTACTCACCATCAATCTTGATAGTCACGGAGCGCAGCCCCGCTTCATCGCCATCGGTGCTTTCCATGATTTCTGTCGTGAAGCCCTGTCGCTCACAGTAGCGCAGGTACATGCGCATGAGCATGCTCGCCCAGTCGCAGGCCTCCGTACCACCCGCGCCCGCGTGGATGGTGATGTAGCAGCCCGCATTGTCATGGGCTCCATTGAGGAGGGTGAGCAGCTCAAAGCTACGCAGGCGTGCCATCCAAGCATCGTACTCGGACTTCGCCTCACGGGCCATGTCGAGATCATCCTCCTCTGCCGCCATCTCAATGGCGACATCGACATCGTCGATGGAGGCTTCGAGTCGGCGGTATTCCTCCAGGCGACGCTTGATGGGATTCACCTCATTCATGAGGGCTCGTGCGGCATTAGGGTTGTCCCAGAAATCGGGGGCAGCCATGCGCTCATCGAGCTCGGTGACGCGTTGTTCAAGGGCAGAGAGGTCAAAGATAGCTCCCGAGCTCGGAAAGCCGACTGCGCATAGCAGCCGTGTCGAGCGCCGAGAGATCAATATTGATGCTGGGCTTTTCCATAGCGCAGCAGTATACTCTTACGCGTGAAAATGTCAAGTACGAAGGTGGGATAAAAAAGGGGGCATACGCCCCCTTTTGAAAAAACACTGCTGTTCAATGCTAGATTATTGAACCGTCTGGGCTCCCTGCTGCTGGAGAGCTTCGAGCATCTCGGGGGTGGGCTCGATGGGCTGACCACCGGGCTTGCCAGAACCAGGCTTGATGCTGATGAGCTGGAGCTTGAAGATGAGTGTCGCGTTCTTTCCAATCACGCCAGGACCACGCTCACCGTAGGCGAGAGCCGAGGGGATGTAGATTTCCCATGTCGAGCCTGCGGGCATGAGCTTGAGGGCTTCGGAGAAACCGGGGACAACTTGGTTGATGGGGAACTCAACAGGCTTGTCCGAGGAGTCAAAGACCTTGCCATCAATGAGGCGACCCTCGTAGGTGACTTCGCAAATCGCGGATTGACCGTCCTTGGCTGCATCGTACTTCGCGCCCTTGCCCTCAGTGAGGATCTTGTATTGGAGTCCCGAAGGAAGGGAGACTACACCGGGCTTCTTGGCGTTTTCAGCGAGGAATTTCTTCCCTGCTTCGGCATTAGCTGCTCCCTTGGCATCATCCTGCTTGTTGAGGCCATCAACGAAGGCCTGCATGTGTGTAGGTACGAGAGCCTCAATAGCGGGGTCGAATTTGTTGGCAAAGGCGGCTTCAAAACCTTGGCGGAAGATAGCAGGATCAAAGTCACTTGCCTTCAGTGAGGGGGACTCAGAGGAGAGCTGCTGACCATACTGGAAGCCCATGAAGTAGGAGACGACCTTTTTGATTTCTTCTGCACTCGGTGCTGCTGGAGCAGCTGCGGCGGCAGCAGGAGCTGGTGCGGGTGTCGCAGCGGCAGCTGGTGCATCTTGAGCGAGGCTGAGTGAGGCAAGGCTGAGGCCGAGACCGAGGAGGGTGTGTGCTGTTTTCATATATGATTATTAGAACGATATAATAGGAAAAATGATGAATAAATGATAGAAATATTAGATTTTGACCTTCACACCTCTGTTGTTCACCCAAGCGCGAGTGATGACTTGGAGGAGGTACTCGATCTGGTCAGAGTTGTGCAGCGCGTACTCGACAGTATGAGCATGCGTCGTATCGGGGTAGCTCTTGGCTGCCGTGGTGGGCGCGCCAGCTCGTTGCACGGCGCGTGCTTGGATGCGATCGAGCAGGCCTTGTGCATTGGTCGCTGTCCTGCCCGTCGTGTCGTAGCGGGCATAGAGACGTATGCTGCTATTGCCCGTGGTGTCAATGACGAGCTCGTGGATAGGTGTATTCTTGTCGAGATAAAAGATATGCGTGCTCACCGAGGTGATCTCGGAGAGCTTGACGACGAGAGTGCTTTGACGCACCGAGCCTTGGATGAGGATGAGGAAGGGCTGTCGCAGACTGCTGTGCCCTGCCCTTTCCTTATCCGTGATAAAATTCGGCGCATCTTTGGTGTCCGCTTCCTGCTTGGTCGCACCGACTTGTGCATGGAGGGGGGAGAGCTGCGTTGCGAGCAAGGCAAGAGTGAGAGACCATGTGTGCTTCATATGTGCTAATGTTCTAATGTATTTCTCCACTGAGGTCAAGGATGAAATACGTTTCTTCGTCATTATGACTTAGCTTCGATGAAATAGCGCAGCACCTGCGTAGGGCTATCGGTGGGCTCTACTTTGAGTTTTTCGCCATTGGGGAAAACTAGGTAGTAGCTCTTGCTCTTATCGCGAGGGAGCTTGAGTGTGAGCATTTTTCTCATATCGTCAGTGAGACTAGGAAGTTTCCCTGAGTCGATGACGCTCCCACTCTCATCCACGAGCTGCATGCTGCTCGGCTCGGCTTGTCGGGGGGAGATGTTGATGAGCAGACGCTGCGTATTGGCGTCAAGTCCTTGCTTCTGGTACCATGCTCTAGCGAGCTTGATGTAGCGTTGACTAACATCTTCAGCCTTAAGGCTTTTGTTAAAGCGATTCCAAGGTATTTGAAAATAGGGCTGCTCGGACTCCGCAGGGCGCTTGAGGCTCGTGATGGCGAGGACGCGCTGCTGCGGCTTGGAGGGGTCAAGCATACCGATAGCTTCCATCACCCACGGGGTATTGAAGCTCTTTTCACCAAGCTCCAGCATCTGCCAACCACCATCCACCCAGACCTCAGTCCATGTGTGATTGCCTGCGGTATGATTCCATGAGCGCACCCCTACGAGACGCGCGGGAATGTCTACGGAGCGTAGAGCGGCCGCATAGAGGATGCTCAGCCCCGTGCAGGTAGCTTTCTTGCTTTCGAGGGTCTCTAGCGGGCTCATACTCGGGTGGCGACGATCGGTGGAGTAGTCCACCCCCGTGAGCTGCTTGATCTGAGAAGAGACGCGCAGCGCAGCATCGCGAGCCGTGTGAGTGTCGCGGACGATAGGTGTAATGAGCTTTTTGAGCTTGTCGCGCCATTCGCTTCGCGGCTCGTCAATGAATTGATCTGTGTCAATATATTGATCACGTATATGATCAGGGATCTGCTCACTCCATGGGAAGCGCGCTGTCGAGGCAGAGCCCTGAGCTGATGTCGCAGCGTCAGGTGGGCTAGCTGCTTGTTGAGAGTGTAATAAGGTAGGTAGTAATGTCAGTGTAGTAATAATAGGGAATAAACGCATGATGGGAAAAAGGGGGTAGGAGTAGCCACGCTAGACGAGGGGGGATATCCCCTCGTCTAGCGTTAATCTAGGCTATTACTCTAACCTAATGACACCTCTCCGTAAAGCGTAAATCCTGTCGACTCGGTGATGCGTACGTCGACGACACGCCCGATAAGCTCGCGTGAGCCTTCAATAATAACAGGCTTGTTTTGTGGGGTTCGGCCTTGGAGTCGCTCGGCGTTCGTCTTGCTTGAACCCTCGACGAGAATGGACTGCGTCGTGCCGACAAGATGGCTATTTTTCTCAATTGCGATACGATTGACCAAGCTGAGGAGGCGTTGATTGCGCTCTTCTTTGACCTCACGAGAAATTTGTCCCTCCATGTCAGCGGCGGGTGTATTCTTGCGAGGCGAGTACTGAAAGATGAAGGCATTGTCGAATCCGACACGCTCGACCGCGGCCATCGTCTGGAGAAAGTCCTCCTCAGTCTCACCGGGGAAGCCCACGATGATGTCGGTAGTAATCGCGATATCGGGACGCGCGACTCGTATAGCCTCAATGAGACGGAAGAATTTCTCATTTTTATAGGGGCGGCGCATCAGCTTGAGGATACGATCGCTGCCACTCTGGATGGGAAAGTGGATGTGGCTGCACAGCTTGTCCAAGTAGGTATAAGCCTGCACCAAATCATCGCGAAAACCGATAGGGTGCGGCGAGGTGAAGCGTATACGCTCAAGACCCTCAATAGCTTGCAGCTGCTCTAGCAGAAGAACAAAGGCACCCTTGCCATCGTGGGCGGGCAAATCGCGACCGTAGCGATTAACGATCTGCCCGAGCAGGGTGACTTCCTTCACACCCTCATCGACGAGTTTGCACACCTCCTCGACGATATCTTGCGCAGGACGGCTGCGCTCAATGCCACGCGTGCTGGGCACGATGCAGTAGGAGCAGAGCATGTCGCAGCCCTGCATGATAGAGACAAAGGCCGCGCTACGCTGGGGCACAGGGACGTGGTCGCGTATCTTGTTCTGATCACCCTCGACCTCCTCGATGGCGCAGATGTGAGCTCCCTTTTTGAGAGGGGTTAAGACCCCCTCGTTGAGTCTACTCTGGAGTAGCCGATGACTGAGCTCAAAGACATTCTGATACTGCTGGGTACCCGCCACGATGTCGGCACGCGGGATGTCGCGAAAGATCTCCTCGCCCTTGCTCTGGCTCATGCAGCCCATAAAGCCATAGACCGTATGCGGCTTGGCATGAGCTGCGGCACTGATGATACCCATCTTACCCAGAGCCTTGAGCTCGGCCTTCTCGCGCACGGAGCAGGTATTCATGAGGACGATATCGGCCTCGCGCTCGGTCTCTGCGAGCTCGTAGCCGTGGGTGAGAAACATGCTGGCGACCTGCTCGGTGTCGCGCTCGTTCATTTGACAGCCGTAGGTCTTGATGAATACACTGGGCATAGGGAGTCGGGGTGTTTTGATTAGGCTAGGAACATTTCGTAATTCGTAGGATCGGGGAGCTCGGCGGCGATGAAAGCATCGCGTCGCTCAAGGCAGGTCGCGCAAATACCGCAGTGGCGCACCGCCCCCTTGTAGCAGGAGTAGGTATGACCATAGTCGATGCCGAGGCGCGCACCCATGCGCACGATCTCTTCCTTGTCCGCCTCGATGAAGGGGGTGAGAATCTCGAGATTCGCATCCGTGCCAAGGCGTATCGCCTTGCTCATCGCGATCATGAATTCATTGCGGCAGTCAGGGTAGATAAAGTGATCGCCCGCGTGCGCGGCAATCACCAGACCTTCTGCCCCGAAACTCTCGGCTATACCCGCAGCGATGGAGAGAAAGATGCCGTTGCGGAAGGGGACGACGGTCTGCTTCATATTCTCCCTCTCGTAACGACCATCAGGGATGGCATCAGCCCCATCGAGCAGAGCGGAGCGTAGATGCGACGCGATGCTGCGAATGTCGAGCTGCTTGTAGGGGATACCCAGCTGGTGCGCCTGCCAGCGCGCGCAGTCGAGCTCGCGCGCGGCGTGATTGCTCCCGTAGTCAAAGGCGATCGCACAGACCACATCATGCTCGGCGTGAGTCCAGTGAAGGGCGGTCGTCGAGTCGAGACCACCGGAGAGGAGGACAGCTAATTTCATCGTAACTAGAAAATAATATTAGAGATAAGCAGGGCGATTCTCAGACTGATGCTCGGCAATCGTCGTGAGCTGGATACCCCCACGCGCACCAAAGCGTCCCTCGACACGCATCCACGCAGGGGCGATGGTGGCGATGAGGTCATCGAGGATACGATTGACCACCTGTTCATTAAAGGCGGGGTGATTTCGGAAGGAGGCGAGGTAATACTTGAGGCTTTTTGTCTCGACGATAGACGCCGCGGGGCAATAAGTGATCGTCAGATGACAGCTATCGGGCTGCCCTGTCACAGGGCAGAGCGAGGAGAACTCATGCGTGTCTAGCACGATGGTGTAGGTTCGCTCAGGGCTACGATTCGGGAAGGCCTCCAGCGTCGCCTCGTCAGGCGAGGTGAAAAAGCTCTGGTGCTTGCCGAGGATGTTGAGATCGCGTGTAGAATCACTCATGAAATAGGGGCTGTGGTAGAGGATTAGATTTTGCTGAGTTGGTAGCCGTCTTTGCCATCTTTGACAGCCCAACCGAGGCTGCTGAGTTGGTTGCGCAGCTCATCCGAGCGCGCCCAGTCCTTCTCCACACGCGCCGTCCAGCGCTGATCGGCGAGGATGCGTATTTCCTCGGGAGCTTCGACATCCGCATCAGGATCACTCAGCGTGATACCTAGAGCCTCCGTGATGAGGCGGAAGGCGTGCCAGACCTGCGTAGCTTGCTCAGCGTTGAGCTCGCTCGCTTTGATCGTCTTGATGGTGGAAAAGACATGCCCCAGAGCCTCGGGGAGGTTGAGATCATCCTCCAAGCTCTCCCATGCAGCGGTGAAGGGGGCGGTGTCTGGCTTTTTCTTGCACAGTGACTTATAGCTAGGCTCCTTGCCCGCGCTCGCCGCAGCGAGCTGCTTGTCAAAGCGACCCAACTTATTGAGTGCCGACTGCGCATCCTTGAGCCCTGCAAGGGTGAAGTTGAAGGCACGGCGGTACGTAGAGCTCGCCAGCAGGTAGCGCAGAGCATCAGGGCTATAGCCCATCTCGCTGAGCTGGTCGAGCGTGTACATATTGCCCAGACTCTTGCTCATCTTGGCACCATCGACGAGCAGATGTGCAATGTGGAACCAGTGACGCGCACAGTCACCACCGCAGGCACAGCGGCTCTGGGCGATCTCATTCTCATGATGGGGGAAGATGAGATCCACGCCACCAGAATGCAGATCAAAGGTATCACCGAGGTACTTGTAGCTCATCGCGGAGCATTCCAGATGCCAGCCAGGACGACCCTCGCCCCAAGGTGAAGACCAGAAATTGTCCCCATCCTCGGGCTTACGCGCCTTCCAAAGGACGAAGTCGGCGACACTATCCTTCTCATACTCATCCGTATCGGCTCGCGTCTGAGCGGTCTTGCCCAGATCGAGACTCTGGCGATCGAGGTGGGCGAGCTTGCCATACTCCTCGTAGGATGAGATGCGGAAATACACAGAGCCATCATCACTTGCGTAGGCGTGCCCCTTCTCAATGAGTCGCTCGATGAGCTCGATTTGCTCCTTGATATGAGCGACGGCCGATGGCTCAACGTGAGGAGGCAGGCAGTTCAGAGCCGCGCAATCAACGTGGAATTTCTTCGTCCATATCGCGGTATAGTCAGTGAGAGGCATATTTTGAGCCACCGCATTGCGTATAGTCTTGTCATCCACATCGGTGAGATTGCGCACATGCTTGGTGCGCAGCCCTCCGAGCTCGACAACGCGACGGAAAACATCCTGCGCGACAAAGGTGCGAAAGTTGCCAATATGCGCGGCTGCGTACACCGTAGGCCCACAACAGTAGAAACCGAGTTGCTTCCCGTCATGGGGCTTGACTTCCTTCATTGTTCCAGCCAGTGTGTCAAAGAGTCGTAACATATCGCGCGGGAGTATAGTTACTTTTCCTCTCTTTGTCAAGTATTCTAATCTTTCGTTTTCACACGAGTACTCACACTCATTTGGGGCGGCCTTGCTTCGACCAACCCTGCATAAACCGCTGCAATGCAACCCTAGAAGACCTAGGCAATTCAAGTCACCAGATCACTCTCCCTCCTCATATTAAAGGACTTCCGATCACTACTTCACTAAACACATAATAAACCCATGTCGCTCAGGATATAAAAGATCGTCAGAAATTGAAGAAAAAACACGCAACTGAAAGCTTCTTGCTTGAGTTGAGATATATTTGTGTTAAGATAGCCCCTATCATGAATGCGCACGTGGCTCAATGGATAGGAAAGCGGCAAGACCAACAAGATGTTTACGGAGTAAAACATTTTAAGCAAGGTAGCTTGGCGATTGTCTGCGATGGCATGGGAGGTCACAGCAACGGAGAGCTTGCGGCTCGCTCAGCAATGGAGAGCTTTCGAGACACCTTTGAATTTGAGAGTTGTGGAAAGATTACAACCACGCTCAAGCGCAGTCTGGACGCGGCCAATGAGGCCGTAGGAAAGCTCTTTGTCGACACAGATGACCCCGGTGGCTGCACACTGCTCGCAGCCTTCCTCATGCCCAGTGCCATCTGGTGGATAAGCGTAGGAGATTCACCTCTCTTTCTCTGGAGGCATAATAAGCTCGTACGTCTCAATCAAGATCACTCGATGCGCACTTACTTTGCGACACACAGTGACAACCTCGCCACACGCAAGCAAGTACGAGCCTGTGGACATATGCTGCGCTCCGCCGTCATGGGTGAGCCTATCGCCATGATTGATTTACCCGAGAGAGCGCAACCTCTCATACCGGGGGATCGCATCATCCTCTCCTCCGATGGCATTGAGGATCTACTCCATCAGCGCTTACTGCCCGCCCATGTCACAGAGCTACTTAATTCACGCGACTCGCAGCTCGCCCCCATCATCGTGGATGCTTGTCGCGATCTAAACGAGGACTATGCGGATAATACGACGGTGATCAGCTTTGATCTCTAGTAGCCAAGACTACCCTTATTACCAACCTGCGCGAATCATCAAGCCACTCACGGCTTGACTTCTTCGCGCTATGTTGTACTATCTCTCAGTTGATCTATGTCCTATAGTAGAGAAAATTTTATCAAAGCCTTGTTCGCCTCAGGCAATCAGCGTGACTATGTGAGCAATAAAAAACTTGCCGAAAGACTCCAAATTAGCCCCGCTGCCGTCAGCGATATGATCAACAAGCTCGTCACCAGCGAGCAAGTCGAGCACATTCCCTACAAAGGCTGTCGCTTGACTGAAAAAGGGCGACGCGACGCGCTAACCATTCTGCGCTATCACCGTCTTTGGGAGGTATTTTTAGTCAATTACCTCGGCTACTCACCCTTGGGCGCGCATCATGAGGCAGAGCAGCTAGAGCACGCAACAAGCTTAGAATTAGCCGAAAAACTCAACACCTTCCTCAATTACCCCAGATCTTGCCCCGAGGGCTCACACATCCCTAGTGATGAGGAAATCGACAGCTCGCAACGCCTCTGCCCACTAATTGAGATGAAGCCAGGGCAGCGTGGACGCATTCACCACATCATTAACAGAATGGATCTGATGGCCTACCTAGAGCAGATTGGCATTACGCTTAATATGAGCATCGAGTTTGTCGACACACTCTCCTATGGCTGTGGCGTACAACTACTAACAGAAAATGGCAAAGTCCAAATCAGCGATAAAGCAGCAGTCCTCATCCTTGTGCATTTAGACATATAAACTCCTCTGCACAAGCGAAGCACGGTACAGTTACAGTACAGTAGAGCTTCTTATCACACCCAAGGCTGCCCTCTATCAGAAAGATTAAACACAGAGGTTCAAACATATACAATAAATTTAAACTTAATTTTAAATAACAGATACAAAGCAGACATAATTATATATTGTGCAATAGATAAATTTTATATATAGTAGGGGCTTACACCACAGCCTTAGCCATGCCTAGCCATCCCCTACTCACCGTCGCACGCAAGGATGAAAAACTAGAATTCGAACTGCGCGAAGCATTCTATCTAGCTTCACAACAGCTTGCCCATCAAACCATCACACGCACACTACTCCTCATAGACGAGTACAAAAGTCACCCCAGCAGCGTGCTTCGCAACAAGCACATACGCCACTCGCTACTCAGCGAGCTTGAGCACATGAGACGCAGCGAGCAGCAGCGCGAATGGAAAAACATAGCAGCCGAGCTACGCCAAAGCGTAGAGAGCTTTGAACTACTCGTACAAAAAATCATCGAGCACAAAGCGACGCACAATCTCGACATAGACAAGCTCAAAAATCAGTCACGTCAGCATCGCGAAGAGCTGCACCACATCATGCAAAACCAAGACCACGATGCAGCCCTACAACTCATCACCAAAATCCATAACCTTGATTACAAAGTTCGCAATCAAGCTACAGATCATGCCCTGACATTGAAATCCATCAATAAAATCAACACCTATTTCGACAACATCCCCTGGATCGACGCCCTACGCGCACGTCGACTCATCGACGAAGCCCTCAGTGGATCTCACGAATACAGCGATGATATACTCAGTGAGCTGCTCTTGCTCGTCAAGCCGCGCTAAGCCCGAACACAGTCATAATCACAGAGCCCAAGCCCCCAGCTCAAGAAATCGAGCCGAGATCTATCTTGACAGCCAGCCCCACGAGCAAACACGTAGTGAACTAACCATGGATTGATATTTTAACAAATCGCTCATAGGCATAGCAGAATTTTTCACTACCGTAGTGCTTCCGTCGCGTCACTTCTGCAGAAATGCTCGCGATACGCTCCTCTATAGCCTTGATTCTAGCCAACTGTTTTTCACTCTGGCAGTAGTGCATATAGGCATCATTATCCTGCTCGTTGAGGTGCTGCTCCGACTCCTCTATATTCATTTCGAGACGCTTGAGCATATCAGCAAGCTCACTAATGCGAGCAGTGGCATCCTCGACACTGATCGTGTTTTGGCTCAATTCCTCAATGATATCAAAATAGGAATAATAAATACTAAAAGACTCCTCTACCATGCAAATAACATGGTGTAGACCTTGACTAGCAGAAGCAGGTTGCATGAGCGCAGGTATAGCAAATAGCCCAGCAAATTTCGTATAGGAATTAAAAAGCATGTGTCCAATATAACATAGCCTCGATTAATTGTCAAACATTAAGAACTATTATCATCTTAAAATTCTAATTCAAACGCCAATATACACCATTTTTAGCGTTGGATTATTATAAGTTCATTTGAGAGAGATCGAAGCATCGCTTCAATCTCACGAATGGACATACCCCAGCTATATTGTGCCCAGAGAGAGCGCGGGAGGGCGAGTAAAAACGGAATCAATCGCCAAGAGGGCTCGCAAAGCGAGCATTATCCTGGATTTTTTTTACTTGAGCAAAGCATCCCTGACGACCTCAACTGGGGGACGGTCGCTGTAAACTGAACATAGTTTGCTTTTAGCAGGTAAAAAATCAAATTCCACAATTTTTAACATTGACCTGATTATCACCCCAGCGACTACGCCATGTCTGGCGTGCTACGGAAAAAGCCTTGAAGTCGTTCAACTTCAAGGCTTTTTTAAGATACCCCCTCGCGGACTCGAACCGCGGACAAACTGATTAAGAGTCAGCTGCTCT
>CAYJOV010000075.1:0-11203 GCA_964371905.1 uncultured Akkermansia sp.
ACCTTCACCACGAGGACGGAAGCCGCCTTCACGGGGCCTGAAACCACCCTCACTACGAGGACGGAAGCCACCACGGTCACCACCAGGGGCACGACCAAAGGGACGCGAACCGCCGCGCTCAGGCTCATAAGCTTCTCCATCAGCAAAGCGTGTGGCTGTGCCGAATTCAGACTCGTCTTCTGTCTCAAAGTCCTCGATGTTGAAGATGTAATCTTCATCCGATTCCTCAGGTGAAGCTTCTGTCTGCTCAGTGGGCTCGGGACGTGGCTTAAAGACCTGCTTTGCTCCGAGGAGCTTGCCACGGCGCTTGGGATTGACACCAGCGAGCTCGACCTCTTCGGGCGTGAGGAGGCGTGCAATACCAGGCTCGAGATCGCCGCCCCAGAGTGAGCCTATGCGGACGCGCACGAGCTTCTTGACGCGCAGACCGAGGCAGGAGAACATCTGGCGCACCTGACGCTTCAGCCCCTGCTCGAGCACGATGACGGCTCGGCGTGCAGAAAGGCGAGAGACGTACTTGGCCTTGGCCTGCCCCTCGGGGAGGCGCAGCCCCTTGAGCATCTGGACGAGTACACTGTTGTCAAAGCTCTGATCGAGCGTGACCCAGTACTCCTTCTCGATGCCACCGCTGGGGTGCGTGAGATTCTGGCTGAGCGTGCCGTTGTTGGTAAAGATGAGCAAGCCCTCACTGTCGGCATCCAAGCGACCGACGTAGGAGACGTGGCGATATTTGGGGAGGAGCAGATCGTAGACAGTCGCATCGGCACCTTGAGCCTCACGGCTGACGACAACACCACGTGGCTTGTTGAGCATGAGGACGACCTCGGGCTTGGGGGTGGCGTGACGGCCATCCACCTTGACAAAGTCGGTGGGAAGCACACGGATACCAGGGGTATCGACGACTTGTCCGTTGATTTCGACGCGATGCTCAGCAATGAGGCGATCGGCGGCGCGGCGGGATTCATAGCCGCATGAAGCTAAGAACTTGTTCAAGCGAATGCTCCCTTCTGGAGGAGCGGGATAAGAGTTTTCTTCTGACATATCGTGAGTGATCAATCTATATTGATAGTAGCTGTTTTTGTAGCATTCGTCAAGCGACGAAAAGGGTAAAGAGGCTTGCAAATTCGCAAGCCGAGAGGGAAAAGTATTTTAATAAAGAACAAAAGTCTCTCGGCGTTTTGACCGAGAGACTCGAAAACTGCTTGATGATATCCCCTGCATGAGAGAGGGGAAGAAACCTTGTCTTGGATTAGGCTTCAAACTTCGTCTTTGGAAGACCGATGGGGCTTTGACCCTGCTTCCATTGACCGCGATCCTTGAGGACTTTTACGCGTTCGAAACGCTTGAGAACGGAACGCTTACCGCCTACGGTACCAGTAGCTTTGAGTGTGGAGTGCTTGGACATGTCTGTGTGTTTTGTATGTAAAAATGTGATGCGAGTACCGCATCGCTGCGATAATAGCTGGCAAGTTATAAACCTTTCTGAAGCATTTGGCAAGCAAAATCTGCTTTCCTATTACAAAAAAGAGCATGACCTATCAAGTACAACCCTCAGTACTGTTATCCCCCGTATCACAGCCCGTGTCATCGTTAGTCTAATACTGCATTTAGTTCTTGCTATTGAGTGACTTTATTGCTAAAAAGTATAGTGCTTGAAAGACAAGCATCCATAATCAACCCTACACATACAACAATGAAAATAACTTTTTTATTAACAGCTCTCTCTGTATCACTAACAAGTCTGAGCCAAGCAACAATCCTCCCCACCCTCCTCACCGCACAAGTCAGCGCGCCCAGTGCTGCTCGTAGCGACGTCGAGGTGACACGTAGCCATGACAACGCGCATCTCCTCTCCCGCGATGCCGCGAATCACCTCCTCATTCACAACACCGCGACGAAGGAGCTGGTCGGCTCCGTCCCCTTGCAGCACAAGGATTCGCAGGTCGCACTGAATCCCGACAGCGAGATGCTTGCTGAGGCCTCAGAAAAGAGTATTACCATTTACGATACCACTACAGGCAAGAAGATCAAGGATATAACCCTCCCCGTACAGGCCCGTGCCGACAGTATTATCTGGAGCCCTGATGGCGGGTTACTACTCCTCACCCAGCTCGTACCCTCCTCCAACAATGATGGCACCTACGAGTATAGCTCTCTGGTCATCAGCCCCGAGACCAGTAGTGTTTTCTACAAGACGGACAACATGCCTGTTTCTTCAAGCACGATCTTTCATGCGAACAGCAAAAACTTGATCAGTACAGCTAGTGATGGGCTCTATCTCATCGATATAGAATCAGGTAAAAATAAGAGCTTACTCAAGGGATCAGTCATCTCCAGCACGCTGGCGTGGAACCCCGACTACACTATGCTCGCCGTCGATACCAAGAACGAGTCAGTAGTCATCCTTGATGCCTCTGGCAAGAAGCTCTACACCGTGAGCGGTCCCAAAGGTGTCAACACCATGGAGTGGGACTCCGAGAGAGGCGTGCTGGTCATCACTGAGGGACACCAAGGCGTTTGCGAGCAACACATCGTCGACATCGAAGCAAAAAAGAAGCTCAGTACGTTGAGCAAGAATTTCACCGATAAACCACGAGTTCAAATCAGCGCAACAGGTGACTACATCCTCGCTCCCACCGACGCAGGCTATGACATCTACGACACCAGAACCGAGAAGAAAGTCAAGTCAATCAACGGCGTCGAGAGTACTTCTGAGATGTACATCAGCCCTGACGCCCAAGGGATCCTCTACTTCGACCCCAGCTTCAAAAATCTCAAGCAAGTAGATGTCGACCTCTAAGAAAGAATTCTAAGAAACACCAGCTTCAAAGAAGTCATAATCAGCGAGCAGAGTACCATCGTACTCTGCTCGCTCTTTTAGAGGTGATAGGCTACAGCAATACAAACCCGCCAAGCTCAGCTCAAAGAGCAGCAAGCCCTCCCTCCGCGAATCGGAGGAAGGGCTTGAGTTAGCTTGGTTTTAAGAATGCAACTGTAGGTCTTACTGAATATAGCGGATGATCGCCTTGTTTTTCAGACGCTTGATCCACTTGTTGTAATTGTCGGCACTCTCACGACGCTTGACAGACTCTTCTACCTTGGCTCTGATACCAGGAGCATCGAGTGATGGTGCAGGAGCCTCAATGAGGCGGATCACCTGAGCGATAATGCATCCCTCGGGCGTAAAGATAGGACCTACGATCTTACCAGGCTTTGCACCGAAGATAATGCTAGCGAAGTCGGGGGAGAGACCATTTCTCTTGGTGATTGGGTTCTTCCCACCCTGCTCGGCAAAGGCATCTGCGGAATAGGCCTTGGCTGCATCAGCAAAGGTGAGTTGACCTTGCTCGATGGCGCGCACGAGGCGAGCAGCCTCGGCAAAGTTCTTACGCGCGGATATTTGGGGATCTGCATCGAGATTCTGCATCTTGATGAAGATCTTGTTGAATTCGATTTGATCGTTGGAAGCCTCACGGTAATCACTCTTGGTGCGATTGTACTCTTGACGAATCTGATCAGGAGTAGGAGGCACGTTGAACTCATAGCGATTGGAGCGCATCATACCCACGATGAGTTCCTTGCGCAGATCCTTTCTGTAGCTATTGTAGGTCTGTCCAGACTTCTTCAAATACTCGTTAAACTTCTTACGATCACCCGCAAAGGTCGTCAGAATGCGGTTCTCGATCTCCTTGTCGACCTCTTCTTCGGGGAGGACAAATCCTTGATTTTCGAATTCGATGACCACCAATTCGCGCTCGATGAGCTCGTCGGTCAGCTTCTTCTTCCCTGCAATGAGCGCATCCTTGAAGGCCTTGCTGTTCATATTGGGGTGGAGTGCCGTGAGCTCGCCCATGTAGGGCACAAAGCGCATGCGCAGTTCACGTGATGTCACAGCGCGGCCATTGACCGTTGCGATGGTACGATTTGCAGTGCCTTGCGGGACGGGGCGCTTGACTGGCTTTTTCGTAACGACTTGGCTATCGTCAGGCTCGGCAACAACTTCTGTGCTCGTTGTCGTTTCGGGGGTTGCGGTTACTTCTTCTTCATACATCTCATCGACGAGATTGTCTTGATCCGCGCCGAACTCTTGGTCGGCCGCAGCAAAGAAAGCGCAACAAGCCACTGGCACGGCCAGCTTCGTCACGGAGGGCAGGTAGGTAATGATGTTTTTCATAATGGTTATTGTGAGAAAAGGTTCTATGAAATTGTTCTGCGTAAAAGAGCGGCATAGGCACCGTCAGCCTGTTCGCGGTGAGGGAGCGCGAGATGGCTCTTCACGAGCTCAAATTGTGGGTGAGCCTCCAAAAAGCGCGCGACATTGTCTTGATTCTCCTTGTCCTCTATAGAGCATGTCGAGTAGACGAGTCTACCGCCAGGGCGCACCGCCTTGGCTGCTTGGGTCGCAATATCGAGCTGAAGATCGGCAAGACGGGTCAACTCTTCTGGAGTCAAGCGCCAGCGGGCATCCACACGTCGCTGAAAGACCCCAGTATTGGAACAGGGCAGATCAATGAGTACGCCATCAAAGCTCTCCAGCCAAGCCTCGGGAGGCGACTGCGTCCAATCGTGCGCAGCCACGCTGACTTGCTCCACCCCTGATTTAAGGATATTCTCCCGGAGCGGAGCGAGTCGATGCTCACGCAAATCTGTCGCGAGCAAGTCGAGCTCACCGCCCGTCGCGTGAATCATCGCGATGGATTTCCCCCCGGGGGCTGCGCAGGCATCGAGCAATCGCTCGCCCGCCTGTGGCGCGAGGAGATCGATACAATGACGCGTAGAGGGATCAGCGACATAGACTCGCCCTTGCTCAAGAGCCTCCTTGGGGAGTTTATCGGTGATGCGGTACCACTGAGCTAGATCGGGGAGAGCCTCCCAGCTCTCGGGAATGGATGCTGGAGGATTCAGAGGATTGAGCCTCGCGTAGACGGAGGAGCTCTGGAGATTCCACTTGAGCAGATCTATCGTCTCGCTGCGTCCCCATTGACGTATCCATGAGTCGATAATCCACTGAGGGGTTGAGTATTGTGCAGAAAGACTCAGCGTAGAGCGCTGTCTCAGCATCTTATCCTTCTCACGGAGAGCCGTGCGCAACACACCATTGATGAGTCCACGCACGGGACGCGGCGTGATCTTTACCGTCTCATTGACGACGGCGTAGGCGGGCATGTCGAGAATGTAAAGCTGCGCAAGTGCGCTGATAATAAGCCAGCGATAGCCTGACTCCAGCTTCCCTTGGCGCAGACGCGTGCTCACGAACTCAAGCCACGTCTTGTGGCGCAGCGTTGTGTAGACGATGGATTGAACCATGGCGCGATCCGCTGGGGATATCGCATGATCACGGCTGGCTTGAGTAATAAGGGATTCGGCGAAAGAGCCACCTCTCGCCCAGCGCTTCAAGCAAGCCCAGGCGATACTACGTGCAGAGTGGGGGTGACTTTGTTTTTGACTCACGTCCTGATCCTAACATAACGAAAAACACATTGCAATTGAAAAGTTGCTCAAATTTTACTCTAGCTGTTTTATTTACATATCATAGTAGATAGTCTCCAGTGGAGCTCTCATCAAAACAATCCTAGAAACTAAAGAGGATATATCAAAAAATCAAGAAAGACGCTGATAGGGAGAGTTTAATAAACCTTGTTAGAATATTTCAAGAAAAGTTCTTGACTTCAATTTAAAATTATTCTAAAGTCTCCCTGCAAGCAAAAACACCTAACTAACACAAAGTATATGTCACTCATCAATACAGAAATCGCTGACTTTAGCTCGAACGTCTACCAAAAAGGAGAATTTACCACCGTATCCAAGTCCGATGTCATGGGCAAGTGGAGCGTCTTTTTCTTCTATCCTGCTGACTTCACCTTTGTATGCCCCACGGAGCTACGCGATCTCGCTGAGCTCTACCCCCAGTTCCAAGAGGCTGGTGTCGAGGTATACGCCGTTTCGACCGATACACATTTTGTGCACAAAGCATGGGTTGAGTTCGACCCGCTGCTTGCAAACGTCACCTACCCCATGATCGCTGACCCCTGCCACACCCTCTCAACAGCCTTTGACGTCTACACCGAGGGCGCAGGTCTCGCAGAACGCGGTACATTCATCGTGAACCCCGAAGGTATCATTGTCGGTATGGAAATATCCGCTGGTAATGTTGGACGCAACGCCGCTGAGCTCCTCCGCCGCGTGCAGGCGAGCCAATTCGTCCATGAGCATGGCAATGAGCTTTGCCCTGCGCGCTGGACACCCGGTGCAGAGACTATCAAAATCTAGTGTCGTAGAATTTAACATCCCTTAAGAGTATGTCCCCGCACCTTATCCCACAAGGTGCGGGGATTCTTTTTCCTATCCATGACTCACATGCGCAACTATGACAGCTAGCCTGACTCTGATATCCAGTATTCAACAGTGATGATAGCTGGTATCCTGAATTTTAGTGGACTCGAGCGATTCTGCGAAGCAGGTGCTGAGGATACTGAGCTAGCACAGTGACGTGATTATACTGGATTGCGACTTGACGAGCCTTATCAAACCAAGTATGCAAGCCGCGACTCCTCTCATCCCCCCCAGCCAGAGTAATAATAATACGCCCTTTAATGGTTTCATGACTTACGTAACCTTCCAAGATGAGGCGAAGCTATTTTTCCCCGAGACTCCATAACCATTGAGCATACCCCAGTGATGGAGTAGAGTATACTAGACTGATGGTCTGAGCGTCAGCTCTTTCGTCGACTTTAGATCTAGAGTTGTTTGAATTTACGTCTCTTTTATATTCAATAATAGATGCAATTTCACTTTTCTATCATTCCTCTTTCGCGTTTACCATTGCTTGTTTAACTACTTAGTTATACAATTGCAAAAATCATCTTTAGGGTAGATGTGATGGCGCGCAATCTTCCCTGAGATAAGAGCTTGCCAAGGTAGCTCATTTGCAGTATCATGGCACGCATATGGCAGACCGTACACATACTGATCCTGCTCGCATGGAAAAAATTGTGAGCTTATGCAAACGAAGAGGTTTTATATTTCAATCAGCAGAAATTTACGGCGGTCTCAATGGCTGCTGGGATTACGGTCCCATGGGGGCTGAGCTGAAGCGCAATCTGAAGGAATACTGGTGGCGTCGCCACGTGCAGGAGCGCCCCGACATCGTCGGTATGGATGGCTCTATTCTGACGCACAATGCGGTACTCGTCGCCTCAGGTCACGTCGGTGGATTCTCTGATCCTCTCTGTGATTGCCTACTGAGCAAGGAGCGTCTCCGCGCCGACCAGATCCCTGTACAGGATGGCACCGCTCTCTGGTGGAAGGGAGCTCGCAAGGCTGATGGCTCATGGACCAGCGCAAAAGAGTTCTCCATCCTCATCGCCGATGCAAGTGACGAAAAGGCTCTCAAGCAAGCGCGCAAATCCGCCTTGCAGTACTACGTACAGCTCGCTGGCAAGGGGGCACAGGCTTCTGATCTCGAGCTGGTGGATGAGAGTCAAGAGAAGGTGGAGCAGAGCACGCGCTACAACCCCGCCAATGGCTCGCTGGTGACAGAGGCTCGTGAGTTCAACCTCATGTTCAAGACCAAGATTGGTGCGACCTCCGATGACAATGACCCCAACGCCGTAGGCTGGCTGCGCCCCGAGACGGCGCAGAATATTTTCTGCCAGTACAAGAATATCCTCGACTCATCCCGCATGAAGCTGCCCTTTGGCATCGCTCAGGTGGGCAAGTCTTTCCGCAATGAGATCAATCCTCGCAACTTCACCTTCCGTTCTCGTGAGTTTGAGCAGATGGAGGTCGAGTACTTCTGCAAGGAGGAGGACGGCCTGCGCCTCACCGATGAGTGGCTGGAGACCTGCCTGTGCTTCTACGAAGAGATTGGTCTGCCCCGCGAGAAGATCCACATCCTTGATGTCCCTGATGGCGAGCGCGCCTTCTACTCCAAGAAGACCTATGACCTCGAATACGAGTTCCCCTTCGGCATCCAAGAGCTCCAAGGCATCGCCTACCGCACCGCCTACGACCTCACCGCCCACCAAGAGGGCTCGGGCAAGCCTATGGAATACTTTGACGAGGTGACACGCGAGCGCTACATCCCGCATGTGGTCGAGCCTTCTGCTGGCTGTGATCGTACCGTGCTGGCTGTCATCTGTGAGGCCTATGATGAGGAAGAGCTCGGTACCGCCGAAAAGAGTGATGTGCGCACGGTGATGCGCTTTCACCCCCGCATGGCACCTATCAAGGCGGCAATCTTCCCGCTGCTCAAGAACAAGCCTGAGCTCGTGCGCATCGCTCGTGAGCTGGAGGTGCAGCTGCGCTCCTACATGACCGTCTTCTACGATGAGACGGGAGCTGTCGGACGTCGCTACCGCCGCCAAGATGAGGTGGGCACGCCCTTCTGCATCACTGTGGACTTTGACACGCTCGGCGTGGAAAATCCCGAGCTCAAGGGTACTGTCACGGTACGTCACCGCGATAGTATGCAGCAGGAGCGCATCGCCATCGATGAGCTGCTCTGCTGGCTGATGACGCGTGTACGCTAATCTAATCCCTGATGGATACGACCCTTCATCGCGCATGGGCAGAGGTAGATACCGATGCCATGCGCCACAATCTCTCACTAGTCGCACGCGTCCTGCCTGAGCATCAGCGCATGGCCATTGTGAAGGCTGAGGCTTATGGTCACGGATTGGAAGGGGTGGCCAAGGCTTTAGATGATGACGATATCGCCTATTTTGGCGTCGCCACCATAGCCGAGGCCGCGCGTATCCAAGATGCAGGCTGCAAGACGACCCCTTTTATCCTCGGTCCCTGCTTCCCCGCGGAGCGTGAGATCATCGTGCAGCGAGGCTGGGTGGCAGCCCTGTCCAGCCTCGAGGAGATCGATCACTTTGAGTCCCTCGGTCGTCTCTACGACAAGGAGATGCGTCTGCATCTCAGCGTTGACACAGGTATGGGACGCGCAGGGATGCTGCCAGGAGATCTGGGGGGGATTGGTGATCGGCTGCGTCAGTGCGAGTATGTGAAGGTGGAGGGCGTGTATTCCCACCTCTCGGCCGCTTCGGAGGATATCTCCTTTACCCACCGTCAAATTGCTAGCTTTGAATACGCGGTACGCGAGCTCACCGCCCAGCAGGTCGATATGCCCTACCGACATCTATGCAGCAGTGCGGCGGTCTTCAACTACAGCGCACCGAGCAGCAATATGGTGCGCCTAGGGCGTCTGCTCTATGGCTACTCCCCCATGATGTCGGAGTACAACGCCGAGCTGCGCCACACGCTCACTCTCTATAGTCGCGTGACACTTGTGCGCGTCTTGCCAGAGAATCACGGCGTCTCCTACAATCATACCTATGTGACGGTAAATCCGACCAAGGTAGCCACCATTGGTATAGGTTTTGCCGATGGCTACCTGCACTACCTCTCCAATACCGGAGCACGCGTGTATCTCAATAAAAGCTATTGCCCCGTCTTGGGACGCATCACGATGGATCAAATCATGGTCGATGTCTCCCATCTCGACAAGGTCGAGCCCGGAGATGTCGCAGAGATCATGGGTCCTCATGTGAATTGGACCGAGCTCACAGCGCGAGCTCAAACGATTCCCAGCAATATCATTAGCAGCATTACTGCACGCGTCCCACGCCTTTATCGCCCCTAGCTCGGCTCCTTCTTCCCAAACTCTCTCTCCAAATAATACTATGAGCAAGAAACGCAATACCTCTCTCGTCGCCTTTCAGTGCCCCCATCAACTGCTCACAGAAATTGATGAGCTCGCCTATGTCAATATGATGGATCGCACTGAATTTCTCGTTGCCGCGGTCGCCAAATTCGTCGAATATGTTGAAAGACGCGAGGAGTCGACATGCGGTCAACTCCTCGAAGAAGCGTCTTTGCTCTATATGATTGATCATATAGAGCTCGGTGAGTAAGAGAATTTTTGATAACGAATAGCTCCGCGGGAGCTAGGCTGAATGATGCCTCAATGGCTCATCTGCGAGCTGCTAGGCAGATTGTCATTATCTGTGGATAATGAATGAGCTAGTTTGACGCATGTGGATTTTTATTTAGGTGTGATAGAGCACTCTGTAGATTTGCGCTGTTTGCTAGCTGATTAGAGTGATTATAGTAATTATAGTAATTATAGTAATTGGAGTAATTGGAGTAATTGGAGTAATTGGAGTAATTGGAGCTTCAGTGCCCAGATGATTAATCGGATGCTGCGACTCTGTTCATATCAAAGTCTGGCTCAGGGCAGAATTTTTTTAAGAACACCGCTAATCCTTCACAGCCATAGGCATCACCTTCGAGTAATTCTATACTGATGAGGCTAATCTTGCCAAAGAGACGCGTGCTTTGACGTGAGCTCTTTTTAATAAACATGAGGTGATAGCCTTGATTGTTTATATGCTTATTCATCGCAGCGAGGTATTTGCAGATGAGCTTATAATCCTTTTGTAAGAGAGGGAGAGCTGTCATGGCACTCTGCTGATCGACAACTGTGATGAGATTCTCTTTGATGCTTTGTCCTCGTTCAATAATGAGGTGGTGGAGTTCTTCCACTGCTTCATTCGAAGGGCACTGAGATGCAATATCAGATAAGTGCGTCCGATGTGGTTGGGCAAAAAGCGGAGCGCAGCATGAGAGTATGGTCACAAGGCAAGTACTGCGTGTCGGTATCAAAAATGATAGGGAATGAGAATACATAAATGCTATTGATTAGTTGCGTTATAAGGTGAGTGATGTCGATGTTTTATAGCAAATACTACAACAAGGCAAGAAAAAAATAACAAAATAACATTTAAAAGATGTTGATTATCTGCCTGAAAACAAGATGGCTAGATGTTGTTTGTGATACTCATTAGTTTGCAAATGCTAATATTTATTTTTATGGTGTAAAACATGATTATTTTTAATAATTATATTTTATTGCTGTTTTTATTCCAATATATATATAAGTAACATTATATTATATTAACAATTATACATACATTACAAATACAGAAAACAAGCCCCAGATGCTAACTTGCGTCAAATTTACACAGAGTATAGGAATGTATAATATTCAATTTTACATAAAATTGGTAGGATTATTATTTATGACTGATCGAGAGGTACTGAGAGCACTTTTGCGGCACTCCGTCAGAATCGTATCATGATCACAGTCGCTTCATACCAAGACCATCTTACTTTGTTGGGTGAAAAATCTCATTTT
>CAYJOV010000076.1:0-10942 GCA_964371905.1 uncultured Akkermansia sp.
CAATGCCAACCAAGCCGCCGTCGCAGCGGGACTCATCCCCCAAAGTGAAGCCGACCTCGCCAGCTATCGCATCCAGCAGCAAGCCTACAGCGTAGACGCTCAAAACGCGTGGAATCAATCCCCTGACGAGCTCGCGCGCCTCTACGATGAAGGTCACTTTGACGATGCCTCCCCCGAGGTCATGCAAAATGTCCAGCGCATGCTCGAGCGTGCAGGCGGGATGAGCATCCCCACCGAGACCGTACGACGCACGCGCGGATCAGACGGACGCGAACGCCTCGAAAAGCTCCCTCCCGAAGCCCCGCGCGGGCTACCCTCCTACCTCGTCGGAGTCTGGAATCAGAATCAAGGCAACTTCAAGACCCCCGATGCGAGAGACGCAGCCATGCCCTTACTTGCCAACTGGGCACGCTCCCAAATCACGCATGTCAACGACCCCCAAGAAGAGGAGCGCGTGAAAGCCGTCTTTCGCGCCTACGGGGCGAGTGATGACTATGCTAGCAGCATCATCAAAGACCTACGCCGAGGACTAGGCGCGGGGCAGACCTTCGACCCTGATGATTCATGGGGCAAGCTCCCTGAGAACTCCTTCTTCTCCACCGATCAACAAAACATGATACAAGGATGGAAGGATGAGCTTGAGCAATTAGAAGCATCAGGAAAAGGCTCAAGCAAGCGCGCCAAAGAAGTCAAAGCCAACCTCGCCGAATGGGAAGGCTACAACACCAACGAGACCGACCGAGCCAACGCCCACGTCATGGGGCAATTCACCGCATGGAGAGCGCAAAACCCCAATGCCGACTACCGCGACCAATTCACCGCCTACTGGCGCATCAAGGATCACTACCTCGATACCCGACAAGGGCGCGACTTCGATCACACCACCCTCTCAGCCTACAAAGATTATGAATCAACCATGATTGCCCACGAAGCAGCACAAGATCAGGGAATAACGCTAATGAAGGACGCGAAAGCCGCCAACGATGAAGACGTAGCCAAGACAGAAGCTCAGCGTGACCAGCTCACCGCCGAACGCGCCGCTCAGCTACCCGATCAGACGCAAGCAGAAAGCAGCCCCACTAGCGACACAGGACGCACCCTCACACTCTCCTCTCAGAGAGGAGTGAGCAACGCACTGCAAGGCAACGCCACCGAGTCCATTCTCTACGTGCCCAAGGGCTCAGGCATCACAGAAAGCAAAATCCTCATTCGCGCTGAGGGGAATACAGCCTCCTACGCCCGCGTTGTCGAGACCGACCAAGTGAGCCAGCCCACCATGAGTCGCCGCCTACGCGGCAATCTAGGCGACTACACAGGCAGGCAGACCCAGCTTCAAATCACAGGCAATCAAGCACGCTTGAGCCGACAAGCGCAGAAATCAAGCCTCGACGTAGGCTCAGCCATCGTGAAAGCCGAGGCAAGACGCGACACCCAAGGCAGAATACGCGTCTACAAGCTCCCCGCAGGAGACGGAGGAGGACGCTATGAAGTGGCAGGTATTAACGAGAAATATCACCCGAAGCAAGCGGCACACCTCAAGCGACTCATCGAGACAGGGCAGCACCAACAAGCGGAAGAAGAAGCCGCCTCCTACATCATGAACTACACCCAACCAGTCGCCAACAATCTAGGCAGCATGGGGGTGAAAGGGCGGGCAGTCGAGTACTACATGCGTGATATTGCCTTTAATGGTGGCGCGGGCGGTGCGTATCGCGTCCTCAATCGCGCCTTTGGCATCTCTGGGAGTAAGATCACCGCCGCCACGCGCCAAGCCGTATCCAGCTACATTCAGAGCCAAGGAGAAGACGCTCTACTCGATCGCCTACGCGACGCACGCAAAGCGTGGTATCGAGGCATTGCCGAGCGCAAGCCCAAGAAACGCCAATTCCTCAAAGGATGGCTCAACCGCACAGAAAAAACCTACTCCACCGCCCGCCAGCTAGCCTAAGCCCCCTTCTCACACACACGAAACATGACAACACTTCCCGCACAAATCCCTCTCGAAAACTACTCCTTCGTAGACAGAAGTCCCGAAGCCGCCACCCCGCTCAGCCCAGAGCAACAGCGCATGCGCGCCATGGAGGGGATCAACGACTACTTTCTCTCAGAGCACGACGAAGAGGCAGCCAAGCGCACCCGCGCCCGCTACAGCAACCCTGTAGACTGGAATCGTACAGAAGACCGCGACTTCTTTGCAGGGCATGCCATCGCCCGTATCAACGGCTTTGGACAGAACCCCGAACGCTACTTCACCGCCCAACAACTCCCCATCCCCGAAACAGCCCGCAGCAAGCAAGACTTCTACAAAGCCATCGGCAGCCACTACGCCACCCGCGTACACGCCCAGCACCTCCAACGCAAGCAAGAGCAAGCTGACTACGAAGCCTTTGAGGCGAAGAACGCCGACACGCTCAGCAAGCTGCTTGCGGGGCACTCCTATGATGAGTCCTACGGTGAAGGCAATAGCATTGACCGTATCGACATGCAGCAGCTAGGCGAGCAGATAGATAGCAGCGTCATTGATCAGCTCGATGAACTGCCATGGAAAAAGAAAGCCCCCTTCTCTCGCAACCCCCTACTCGACATGACCGCCGAAGCCGCAGGGGTGAACATGCAGAAGGTGCTTCGCATCAATGCCGTCATGCAGCAAGTACGCAAAGCAGCCGAGCTCAACGAAGAGGGTGACTTCGATGCTCATAAAGCTATACGTAACGTAGGCGACAAGATAGGCTCACTCGTCGCCAATCTCTCCGAAATCGACGAAGAGGGCAATTACCGTATCCCCGAGGAAGATCTCGCCTACATCCACCGAGGACTCATGACCATAGGCGAAGAAATCAAAGAGCGTGGAGATGTTGACGCGCTCGACAATTTCAATCTCGCCTTCATGTCCAAGTTCGACGACATGGCGGCTTTCTTCGTCAACCTTGAAGCTTCTAGTGACAATGAGCGTATCTCTCAAGAGTCACTAGACGCTCAAAAAGAACGCCATTACAAAAACTGGCAAGTCCTCGAATACGGAGAGAATAACCCCGCCTTTTATAATGGACGTGTTATCCGCACCCCCGAAGAGTACGCCCAAGTGCACATGCAGCGCATGTATGACCAAAACGCCCGCGTATCAGCCCGCGAACTCGCCCGCAAGCAGCACACCGCCATACGCCAGCTCAAGGGCGCATTCCAAGCCTACGCCCAAGAAGCCAGCTCCTCCTCTGACAAGCTCGCGTGGTACAAGAAAGTCGCCAAGGGCGCGGCGACCATGGCGGGCGATTCTGCCCTCTATCTTCTCCCAGTCGCAGGACAAGCCATAGGCACAGCAGCCACGCTCACCACAGGCTACGAGCGCGGCATGAACAATGCCTACTTCTCGGGGCTTCGCGGAGCAGAAGCCCAAACTCGCGCATGGCAAGATGCAGGTATTCAAGCAGCGGTCGAGATCATGCCCTGGTCACGCGTCGGCGGCTCTGGTCTTAACAAATGGGCAGGGCGCATGCTCCAGCGTGGCGTAGCTGGGCATCTCTCGCGCGGCATTGCCAAGATCTCCAGCCGTGGCGGGGCTGCCGCCTACGGACTCGAAGTAGGCGGCATGGTGATCTCTGAGGGCATTATCGAGCCCCTTGCTGGCGGCATCCTCACATGGAGCTCTGATAGAGCCATGGATGCGCTAGGAATCGCTCACGGACAAACGCGCACGGCAAAAGAAGCCTTTGGCGAGCTCTCCGCCCTCTACGAAGACCCCGCACACGCGGGAGCTCTCGCCCTCTTCTCTGCTGTGCTCAATGGCGCGCGCATCCCCGCACTCATAAGTCAGTCTCTACACTTCGCCAAACAACGCGAGACGTGGGAACGCGTGGGACTCAGCAAAAGGCAGGCTCAACGCGTCATCGAGTCCGAAAGTCCTCTTGATGCAGGACGAAAGCTCTGGCAGGAGGAAATGGCAAAAGACCCCTCCAAAGTCCGCGAACGCATGCGCAAGAAGAGCAAGGAGCAGCCAGAAGAAGGCTCTATTCTTCTTGCCACTGGTCAAATGCAGGGCGCAGAAGGTCAGGCAAACCGCATACGCCAAGAGACGTGGCGGGAATGGCAGCAGCGTGGCTACCTCCCACAGGTGGAATCACTCGGAGAGCGTGACGGCGAAGAGATATTCCGCATCACTGAGCTCTCGCCCAATGGTGAGCACGTCATTGGAATCTATGAGCTCAATCCTAAAAAGGCAGACGACTACCTCGCGGCGCGCATCACCTACGCCGAGCAGGAGCAACTCAAGGAGCAGCAAGGTGCTATTTTTTCAGCCATGAACGAACATGCGAGTGAAATTGTAGGCGAAGCCATGGCTCAATCCATCGAAGAAACAGGAGGAAAAAAGGGTATTGCCATCGAAAACCTCAACGAAGTCCCCGATGGCATAGGTGAGCAAGTACAGCGAGACCGCCAGATGACCGCTAAGACTATCATGCTTGCCGCTGAGAAATTTGGCGGCAAGTGGAAAGCCTTATTCTCTAGCTTTGGAGATCGCAAAGCCATAGCGGAGCAGCAGGGCATCACGCCGACAGGGACAGCAGCCTTTCGCGAACGTGAGGCATCGCCCTTTAATTCCCGAGGAATTCTCGGCAGCACGATTCATGCCTCACGCGGCAACGTACGCGGTGATGAGATCCTTGAGGAAACCATCGAATCCCTCGCCGATATGGGCTTGCAAGAGCGAGCCTTACACCTCGCCTACGAGCAGAACCTCACCCCCGAGCAAGGGCAGAAAGCCGCCTTCTCCGAGCTACATCACCTAGTACGCGCCACCCGCGAATCCCTGCTACGCATCGACTCCAGCCTCAAGCTCCCCGAGCTCAAGGAAGACGCTAGCTACATGGAGCTCATCGAAACCCTCAGCCAGATGGGAGTCTCCCAGATGCTCACCACTGGACTCTTGCCCAAGGAGCTAGACCCCATCATCGACATGATCAAAGCGGCTGTTGACCTCTCCGCTCAGTCCATCAAGCTCGCCCGCGCGTGGAAGAAGGCAAAAGAACAGGGCCTCGAAGGACTCCCCGAGCTGTCCGAATACTTTGAAAATATGGGCATACATGTACGCGATATTTTCAGCCGCGCCCGCATTGACGAGCGCGTACTCGAAGCCGTACGCAAGGCCCGCCCCATCATCCAAGGACAACAGCAGCTCATGGGAGTCGAAGTCCCCACCGCCGAGCAGATCCAAGAAGACCAAGCCACCGCCCAAGCCCAAGACGAAGCCCAAGAAGCCTTCGAAGACAAGCACCGCATCGAGCCCACCCCCGAGCAGGTGCAAGCCTCCCACGCCTCCGATGTCGAGCAGCAGCTCGCCCACATCTCCACACGCGCCTCCTCCACCCAGCTAGGCATCTTCGTCGATGATGCCGCCGTCTACAACAAAGCGGGCGGCTACTGGATGGGCTGCATCCCTGTCAAGCATCTCAGCGACTCAAAAGATGTCGAGCAGGTCAAGGCGGGCGCGAAGGGCAAGCATGGAGTCATCAACCCCATCACAGGCGACTACCAACAAGACACCGAAGCCATCTACGTATGGAAACGCAAAGACGGCAGGCTCGAGGTCATCTCAGGTCGCCACAAGTACGATCTCGCGCTTCGCACCAACACCGAAGCCGTCACCTGCTACCTCTACACCGAAGACGCAAAACACGATGCCAAGTGGGCGCGCCTCCTCGACTTTGAAAACAACATGCGCGGCGACCAAGCCGACGAGCTCACCGCCGCCATCTACACCCGCGAAACAGGCTACAGCGATCAGCAGCTCCAGCGCAAGGGACTCATGCGCAACAAATCCAAGAGCAAGCGCGGCATCCTCATCGGGCGCGAAGCCCGAGAAGAGCTTTGGACACGCTTCAAGAACGGCGCAGTATCGCCCATGGATGCCGAAATCATCGTCCAGATGACCAAGAACCTACGCAAGCCCGAGCGCATCGAGGACATACAGACCAAGTGCGTCAACCTCCTCGACCAGAAAAAGAGCTGGGACTACATCTCCGCCATGGTGCAGCTCATGGCCAGCAAAGAAAGCATCTTCATGAAGCAAGGACTCCTCGATCTCGGAGCAGACTTCGAGGCAGACATGGAGAAAGCCGCAGCCTTCATTGAAAAGAGCGTCCAAGGCCTCAACGAAGCAATCACCATCATCAAGCAGGGCAAGAAACTCTCAGGCAAGAAGAAGCAGCTCGCCCAGCGACTCGGACTCTCCACCACCTCCCAGAGCGAGACCGAACAAAAGCTCGATGATCTCACCCTCATGAAAGAAATGTTCGCCAGCGTCGGGGCCTACCCCGAGCTCATCGCCGCCGCCCAGATGTGGGACGGCAAGACCGAGCTCGACCCTGTAGGCTACGCCCTCACCTACGCCGCCAAAACCCGCGAACGCGAACGCGCCGAGAAAGACATGAGCCGCGAAGACTGGGAGCAATCCCAAGTCGACTACAGCGGCATGGGCGAGCTCTCCTTTAGCGTGCGCCACATAGCCGAAAAACTGGGGGTTAACCTGTTAGATATAGTAAAGAATCAGCGTAAGACAGTAACACGTGAAGAGGTGAAGAGTACACTAACAGTCTTAAAACGAGCGATGTTTCGCCAGCGCGAAAACAGTAAAAGAGCAACTGATATAGAGCCTATTGTTGGTCGAGGGATTATAGCAAGAGATAGTAATTTTGAAGTATTTATCACCTCAAAAACAATAGATAAATCCATAAGTAGTAAAGCATTGAAGAAATCGCTAATCAACGGATCAGCAGAGTATCACTTTATGGCGGCAGGTCATATAGATCTATTATGGGAAAAATCTCTCCCGCTCACTGTATTACCAGACAATAAAGGAAACGCAGAAGTGAAAGCGGTACATCAACGAGTCGCTTATATGACTGTAGGTGAAGCTTTTTTAGAAGTAAAACTGACAGCCAAGGAGTTTATCAATCATCATTCGATCAATCACTTATATAGCGTTGAAATACTAAGTGTAGAGCAAATAAATGAGCTCGACGTTAGAGGGAAGACAGTTGCTGATAGCAACCACCGTACCCATAATCAAGCTCACGCTAATAATACCACATCGAGCACAGATGTCAAGCCTACTTTCTCCGTACGTAACTGGAAATCACGTCAAATCCAAGAAGTATTAGCAAGAGAAGAAGGGCAGAAGCTCAAGACCTACATTGAAAGCATCCCCGAGAGTGGCAACACCAGCAGCATGCCTGATCTCATCCTACGTACACTTGATAGCGATGAGGCGCAAGATCTCTCTGCGCTCCTAGGTGTTGACCTCACCGATGCCCAGATCATCATCCCTGCCTCGAGCATCATCCACGCGCTCAAGCAGCACGGCAATGACAGCCAGACGGAGGAGCTACAGCGTGACCTGACCATGGATGACATCATGCTACTCCCCTTTATCATCAGAAACAAGGACAGCGTAGAGACGGCAGGGAAAAAGAAAATTCATTTCTTTAAGAACCTTGATGATGGTCGTATCCATCAGGTGTATTTTGTACTGGAGCGCAGCAAAAATAAACCGCCCAGACTGCAATTAAAAACAGCATGGGCGGAGTCGCTACGCTCAGGGCTCACACCTGAGATGATATCTCTTATCGAGAGGGGCCTTAGTACCCAACATAGCGAGGATAGTGTGACAAGGATTTCTCGTGGTGTCAAGAAAATTTATCCTGAAAATTTCTCTACCTTCTCCATGCGCAGCTTCACCGAGAGCGCTATGTCTGCGCGTGCTGTCTTCGCCGAGCGAGCTGACGAGAAAGAAAGCATCGAGCTGCTCAAGCGATATGATTTCCTCATCGACACACTACAAGAATCCCTCGCCGCCAGCAGCAAAGACGAGACACTAGGCACAGGCGCACAACGCTACGCCTCCATTCTCTCCCTACTCGAAGCCACGAAGGGCGTACTCCCTGAGAAATACGCCCGCATGGGCAATCTCAACGGACTACTCAAGTGGGCAGCTGTCTACGCCCAGATGATAGAGACAGGCGAGATCCCCCGCACAGGTAGCGGAGTACTCAAGGGGCATATCGCCGAGAAGTTCGTCCAGTCCATGAAGAATAAGAAAAACGACATGCTCCTCCAAGGACTCGGCGAAGAAGAGGCACGCGAAGCCATGGCTACCCTCGCCGCCGAGCGCATCGAGACTAGTCTTCTCAAGATAGCCAACGCCGCCCGCGCCAAGGTGGACATGTTCATTAAAGACCGCGCATGGGAGCGTATCGAGCTCACCGCCGAGCGCGCCTACCCCAAGAAGGAGAAAGGCAGAAAGAGCCCACGCGGCAAGCTTGACTCCGAAGGCTACCGTCAGATGGAATACGTTCTATCTGTCATGCGCATGAACTCGGACGAAATCGCCGAGGAAATGGCAGGGCTACGCGGACGCATTGCCGAGCTCATCCCCGATTCTGAGAACTACTCCGAGCGCAAAGAAGAGCTTGAAGAGCAGCTCAATCAAGTAGCCGTCTTTGGCTGCTGGACGCGCATGAGTGCCCCCCAAGCCCAATCCGCCGCAGAAGCCTTCGTCGCCCTCGTCATGCAGCGCAAGACGCTCTGGGAGCATCAGCTTGAGAAGCGCGTCAGACATCGCCACTTTGTCATGAATAAACTGAAAGCCCGCTTCAAGGTAGACGACGATGCCAACAATCGAAGTACAGGAAAGCGCATCTTCGAAACCATTGCAAACGTCAAAAGCGCTGTGAAAGAAACCGCTTACGGGCTCATGAGCTACAATCAGCTCATGCTTTCCGCGAAAAAAGTCTTCGGCGAGCATTTCATTCGTGAGCGTATCCAAGAAATGACCGATGCTAATCAAGCACTCGGCATAGCCGATAGTGAGACGGATACCTTTTTTGCTACCGCTGTAGCCGAAGCTACGGGAATTGATGTCACTAAAGAGAATGCTGTCATTGACTGGCTCAACGATTTCGGAAAGGTGCAAAATACAGGAATCAAAAAGCACGAATTTGTCACTCACACAATCAAACTCGCCATCGACGAAGCCCGCGCGTGGGTGATGATGAGTAAAGAACAGCGCGCCGCCAAGCGCGAAAAGCTCATCAAAGATGCCACTGAAGAAGAGCTCATTGCTGACAATATCCCCAGTGAACAAGATATCTGGATTATTCAAGAAAAACTCAAGGAATTAGATGATAAGATTGCCGCTGGTAAATCCATAACAAGACGCAAATGGATAGAAGTGCGCGTGCGTCGCAAGAGCGGTAAAACAATCAAATTGGAAGCTAGCAAAGACGCTGTCGCCAACGCTATTCTACTCTTCGAGCAAGAAGACTATCAACACCTCATCGAGTACGAGGGCTTCCCCCCCATCGACGCGCAGGGAAATGTCATCGACCGCAACAACGCCCGAGAAACCCCCATCGACCCGCAGCTTACCCTCAAGCCCCTCTATGACTTTGTTGGATCGGATGCGCTCGCACTCGCCTACACGCTACGCCGCAAAGTCTCCGAGAACTTCGAAGGAGTCGCAAGGAAATACGCCCAAGAGCGCGGAATCAACATCGCCCAAAAACCCAAGTACTGGCGCGGGAACTTCAATCTCAACATTATGCTAGAGAAAGACACCCTCACCCAACTCAACGCCTCAGCGGGCGCGGGCTATGGCTTCCTCATCGACCGCGTGAAGCACTACTCCGCCATCGAGTGGACAAACACCATGAGTGAAATGTTCCTACGCTCCATGAGAGATCAGAACAACTACCTCTACACCTCACATATTACGAATGAATGGCGAGCCATGCTGATGGATACTAACTTTTCACGCGGCATTGAGCTAGAGCTCGGCAAGGAATACCTTGACACGCTCAAGAGCTGGATTAACATCATAGACGGCGCAAGCATGGCTGATGAAATAGGAATGAATCGACTAAAAAGAATTCTCAATGGCATGATGCGCGGTGTAGCCAATGCTGCCCTCTCGGGTAATGGCTGGGTGCTCGCGAAACAGTCCTCAGCCATCCTTCACGGCATGCTAGGGGGAGAAGTCCCCCGCGAAGTCATCGAGGGGCGAGAAGGCATCAAGGAGCTCGAATACAGGCACATTGGCATGGGTGAGTTCACCGCCGCCATGGCACGCAGCAAATCGGGAAATGCGAAAATATCCCTCAACGAGCTAGCCGAGAGCAAAGCCTTCATGGCGCGCATGGATAGCCCCTACAAGCGCATAGCTCAGCGCATGCGCCTGAAAGACGGACAACGCCAGCACCGCTACTTGATGCGCTTCACCGAGAAGAGTATGGACGCTATCGACTACACCGACAGAAAACTCAATCTGCTAAGCATGCACGCACTCGCCGATGCTATCTATCATAACCTCGAAGCTCAGAAGAAAGAAAAGAATCTCAACTGGACACATGAAGACATGGTGAAAGTAGCCCTCGATGGAGTCGGGCGCGCCCTCTCCCTCTCCGCTCAGCCCAAGCGCATCACCGACAAGAGCCTCATTGGTGCACGCGGCGGAGCTCTCATCAACATCATGATGATGTTCCGCTCTGAGGTCATCAACAAGCTAGGACTCCTCATCGCCCGCATCATGAACGGCGAATACATCTCTGCCACCTCCCTACACCTCCTCTACGGCAGCTCAGCCGCGCTTGTCGCTACTGCGATAGGCTGGATACGCTACGGCAGCAGCGACGACGAAGAAGATATTGCGATTTGGAAAGAGGTCCTTGCCTTTGGTGTAAAAGTGGGCACAGGCGACCTCTCAGCTACACCCATCATAGGCGATGCTATCAAGAGCGTGACAAGCCGCCTCACAGGCGAGTGGAACAACGCGCGCCCCCTGCACGAGATGTTCATCAACCCCATAGGCATCTACCGCAAGACCGCCCGCCTCCTCTCAGGAGAAAAGCAAGGTCGAGACATGACTGCTCACGACTATCTCAACACCGCCCAA
>CAYJOV010000077.1:0-10802 GCA_964371905.1 uncultured Akkermansia sp.
AATACTAACTTCCTTATCGAGTGTGGCAATCATGATACGATTCTGACGGAGTGCCACTTTTGCTATGATTTCGTGAGATAATGTAAGAATTTTTGAAGCTATCCGTAACTTCTGCACAGACTGGATAGCGCTCTTGGGATGCGATCTGCATTCTCTTATTACTTTGCCAGGAGTTAATGGTACCCATTGATAAAGGTTGCGAGTCGCATCACTCAAATTTTAACCTCTTTTCGTTGAGTGAAAAGCCATATTTTTCATTCAGGAAAAGGAAGTACATGCTTTGAACTTGATAGGCTCTAGCTAATCAAGGACGCGCACAAGCCCTTGCTTCATGTGAAGGCGATCCCAGAGTCCTGCCTGTGATGCTATAGCGCGTCATTCAACTAGGGAAAGCGATAGATGTCGTGCCTATCACCCGCTAGCCGATTAATATGAAGTCAGCAACTACTCACGAGGGATGTAAACGGATAGAAGGGCTCACTTCTGGTTAGAAATGAGCCCTTCTCAAGCTTTGAGATGCGATATGAGGGGCAGGCGCAAAGCCGATGAGTCTTACTTATTCTATCAAGGTCACCTTATCGTTGCTAGCGAGCTCACCTTGAGCATTATCTACGTAAAAGACACGCTCGACCCCTTCGCTTAAGGGGATGGGGGCGATGATCCTATCGAGCATATAGGGGCGTACCCAGTCCTGCTCACTGGCAAAGTGCTGCTCCTCACCGCGTACGTAGCGATGGATCGTGCTGTAGGGTGGTAGGGCGCGCACCCACTTGATGAATTCATGCCAGTTTTCCGTCTGACGTACACGCGGCGTGGGGAAGCGCGAGGCGAGGTAGAAGACGACTCGGTCTTGCTGCTCGTCAGGCTCCTTTTCATTGACCACCATATAGGCATAGTCGTCCATGTCATTGAGGATGACCTCATAGCCATCATGATAGGCCATTTTGATGAGTGTCATAGGCTTGGCGTGTTTGCAGCCCGCTTTGGTCAGGAGTGCATTGCGTTGATTGTCCTCTCTCCAATAATCAAGAGCACTATGACCCTGATCATCGCGCAGCTCAACGCGTGCGCCTTTCTTGATCAAATAGCTGATGATGGCAGGGTCTGTGTGGTAGAACAAGGCGCTACGACCTGCCATATCAAGAGCGTTCACGTCAGCTCCGTGCTTGACGAGTGTCTTGATATCTTCAAGCTCCGTATGCGTCATCAAGGGGCGCTTGCCATCCTCGCGCGAGAGCGCATTGGGATTGCCTCCGTGCTGGAGTGCTAGCTCCAGCAGCTTTCCTGAGAAGCGTAGCACCTGATCACTTGTCATGATGGGATTGCTCTTCATGAGCTGGGCGTAGGTGCGCGCATTGCCCATCTCGCCGCTCATTTGAATCATTGCCTCATTGGCGCGCAATCCGCTGCGTACCATGTTTTTGAGGCAGTCCCAGCTACGGGTCAGGATGACGAGCTCTCCGAGCGTGATGCGGTAATCTGGATGATCGAGATAGGGATTTTCTCCACGTGCGAGACCAGGATAGCAGGCTTTGAGTCTGTCCCATTTGTCATGATGGAGGGCATCTGATAATGCAGCGAGTTGCTGATCGTTCATCGAAATAACGGCATGGACAGTATCCTTGCTAGCTGCGGGCTTGGGGGCCTTCTCCATCGCTCCAATACTTGTCACGAGGAAGAACACCATTGTGTTGAATAGGGTCCACTTCATTGATTTGAATATGGTTAGTGGGTGGAAGATAGCAAAAATCGTCGGACGTGTCAAGGCTACTATGTATTACTTTCTCTTGTTAGGTATCAATCATGTTCAGTTATTGCTTGCACGACTCCTCTGATATGCTATCATTACACGCATGACAAAGGCTCTTTTATTCCTTCCAATTATGACAGGATTTTTTTTAGAATCACAGGCACTAGCCACGAGCTCGCAGGCGCAAAGTGCCGCGGCGGCGGCACGAGAATTGGCCGGTGCTATTAGAAATTGTGATATGAGCTGGATAGTTGATCGCATGTATCCTCCCATTAAGAGCTATTATGCAAACAAGCTCGCGCTGCGCGGTCAAGATGCATGGAGGAGCAATATGCAGCAAGTAAAAGAAGGTACACGCGAATCAAGCTCCCAAGAGCGAGCTCGCGAGCAGGCCAATATTCGCGCGCTGCGCAGTCAATACGTCAAGCAGGGGCAGCTACTCAAGAGCAAGGGCGTGCTCATTGAGCGCTTCACCGTCGCAGAGCCCCATGCCGAGTATGTCCTCTCCCCTCCTGTGAACGTCGTCAGTGGAGTGCTCAAGGACGGACAGGCAAAGCGCCAGGCCGATAATCTAGAAGAGGGGCGGGATAGAAGCCGCCTCGTCGTGCTGCCCACCACCCTCATACTGCGCATCCCGCTGCCACGCGGCGGCACGGTACGCATGGAGCAGCGTAGCTTTATCTATGCTGTGCGCGATGAGATCGTCTCATCCTCGCAGCGCGGGGGTAGCAAGCCTAATACGTGGTATTTCATTGACTCCAAGACACCTGCGGGGACTCTGCGTGCCTTCTTCCCCGATCTCCCACCTCAAATCAGCCTCCCGCCCACCTCGGAGCGCCGCTTGTCCCTCTAGTCGAGAATGGAGCTAGATCTCATTGGGCAGAGCCATCACGACTTCTCTGATCATGGTATACTCTCTGAGGCAAAGGGCTTTGAGTACCGCCCCGAGCAGCAGCATATGGCGCTCGCTGTCGCGGGAGCTCTCGTCGAGGAGCGTCCGATTCTCATTGAGGCAGGGACGGGGGTAGGCAAGTCTCTCGCCTACCTGATTCCTTCCTTGCGCTTTGCTCTAGAGTACCAGCGCAAGGCTATTATCTCCACGCACACGATCAATCTCCAAGAGCAGCTCTTTCACAAGGACATCCCTACAGTCAAAAAAGCGCTGGGAATAGATTTCAACGCGGCACTACTCAAGGGACGTGGCAATTACCTCTGCTTTACGCGCCTCAAGCGCGCGCTCGATCAGGCGCGCGATCTCTTCAATCAAGATGAGACCCGTCAGCTGCACGACCTCTGGGCGTGGTCGCGCGACTGCGGCGAGGGCTCGCTCAGCGAGCTGCCTAGCGAGCTGGATATTAGCTTTAAAATCTGGGCGCAGGTGCGCAGTGAGAATCACATCTGCACACCGCGCTTCTGCGGGATGAGCTGCCCCTATCAGGCTGCACGCCTACGCGTCCAAGAGGCTCAAGTCGTCATCCTCAATCACACGCTGCTCTTTGGACTCATCGCGCTTAATGATCTGACGCGTGACGAGGAGGAGGAGCAGCCCGATGAGGGCTTTCTCTACCCGCGCGACTTTCTCATCCTCGATGAGGCACACACGATCGAGGCCGTCGCTGCCAAGCAGCTGGGATTCTCCATCAGCGATAGCGAGCTGCGCTTTGACCTGCTGCGTCTTTTCAACCCCCGCACCAAAAAGGGAGCGCTCCGCCATCATGCAAGCCCCATCATGCTCCAGCTCGTCGAGGAGGCGCAGCTCGCCTGTGATGAGTTCTTTAACAACGCGCGACTCGATAGCAATCTCGAGGCTCACCAAGGCTGTGTACGCCTGCGCCGCCCTGAGTGGACCGAGGACATCCTCAGCCCCGCCCTTGAGCAGCTCGCTCTTGAGGTCAAGCAGCATGCCGAGGTCGAGGAAAATGACCTCACCCGCGCCGAGCTCAATGACATCGTCGCCCGCCTGAACGGCTACCGCGAGATCTGCTCCGCTATGGTCAAGATGCCCAGCAGCGAGCACGTCTACTGGATCGAGTCCACGGGCGAGGAGGGACGCTATACCCGCCTGATTGCCGCGCTCATCAATGTCGCCGATGAGCTACGCGAGCGGCTCTTCTCCGTCGAGCGCGCGCTCATCCTCACGAGTGCCACCTTCTCCACAGGGCTGCGCAAGATGACCTACTTTATGGGGCGCATAGGAGCCGAGGGCACCGAGGGCTTACAAATAGGCAGTCCCTTTAATTTTAAAGAACAGATGCGCATCGTCGTCTCGCGCTGCATGCCCTCGCCCCCACCTGCAAGCCAAGAAGATCACTATCAAGACGCGCTCGCTGCGTGGATCTACCACTACCTCTGTGAGTCGGATGGGCGTGCCTTTGTCCTCTTTACCAGCTATGGGCTCATGCGCGTGATGGCGCAACGCCTGCGCGCCCTCTGCCAGGAGCAGGGCTGGCCGCTGCTCGTGCAGGGTGAGCAGCTCGATAGGCGTCGCATGCTCGATGAGTTCAAAAAGCACGTAGGCAGCGTTCTTTTTGGTACAGAAAGCTTCTGGACTGGCGTCGATGTCCCAGGGGAGGCACTGAGCAATGTGATCATCACCAAGATCCCCTTCGAATCACCCTCCAACCCACTCACGGAGGCACGCTGTGAAGCCATCACAGAGCGCGGAGGGAAGCCCTTTTTTGATTACACCCTCCCAGAGGCACTGCTCAAGTTTCGCCAAGGAGTGGGGCGTCTGATACGCGCCAAAAGCGACAAAGGCATGATCGTGCTGCTCGATTCACGCATCACAGGCAAGAGCTATGGAGCCGCCTTCATGCATGCCATGCCAGCAGACGCACGTCGCGAATTCCTCGACGTCCTGCCAGCGACACGAAGAGGACAACCCTAAATCGAGTTGGAGTCGAGTCAGGGTTGTCCTTCTTGGGTGCCGGATCTTGAGGCCTAGGCCAGATCTTGAGGGAGACATCACAAATGAATTTATTAGTCTGCGAGGGCTATGAAACAACTCGCCACGCCTATAAATACGCGATAACTGTGGCGATTCTTTCACTCTGTCTCAAATAAAAATAATTATTTTTTAGTCTAACTTCGCTTAAGTATTGATTATGCGCTTTTAAAAAAGTCACAAATTTAAAATAAATATAATAAAAATTTCAATCACAGCTAGCCTCTTTCGGGCAAGAACTCTCCCCCTGCGTGCAGAGAAAACAGTCCTGCGTATGATCATTGACCATGCCCGTCGCCTGCATGAACGAGTAGGCAATAGTTGGGCCAAAGAACTTGAAACCACGCTTTTTTAAATCGCGACTCATCTGGTCAGACAGAGCAGTCGTCGCAGGCACCTCGCTGCTATCCTTCCATCCGCTCACGAGAGGCTCATGATCCACATAGCGCCAGACAAACTGGTCAAAGCTCCCATACTCGCGCACAATATCCAAAAAGAGCTTCGCGTTATGAATCGCCGCACGTATCTTCCCCCGATGGCGAATAATGAGGGGATTGGTCACCAGCTCTGCGATCTTCTCCTCATCATAGAGCGCGACAAGCTCAGGGTCAAAGCCATCAAAAGCCTCACGAAAATGCTCCCGCTTTTTGAGTATCGTTATCCACGACAGACCCGCTTGAAAGGACTCAAGCACGAGCATCTCAAAGAGCTTATTGTCATTATGCACCGCTCTCCCCCATTCTTCGTCATGATAGCGCGTGTATAATTCAGACCCATCTACCCACGCACAGCGTTGCAGTCCATCAGAGCTCGTCTTATGCATGACAAAAGTATAGCGCAATTTCTAGGGCATAAAAAGCCTTTTATCCTTGCGATGAAAAAGAGAAATCCCTATGATACTCCACAGCAAAGCATATGTCCACCATACACAGCAGCGAAGAATCCCCCCGAGCCCGCTCCCGCGCTAGCACAGTCTTGCTCTTTTTAGGAATGGGGCTCTTGCTCTTCGCAACGAGTGCCATCATTTATAACGCATTTGAAAGCTCACCACGCGCCAGCACGCTGGAGGAAATAAAAATGAGCGTCATCGATACGAGTCAGGCTACGCATGTCGATGAGCAAGATGATGGTCATGTCATCTTCACCGCGGGCGAGCTCAAGAGCGAGGATGTCGTCGATGACCGCGATTTTGACCTCCATGTCTCCGCCATCAGACTCCACCGTACAGTAGAAATCTATCAAGTCGTAGAGAAAACAGAAGAGGCCACAGGCTCCGAGCGACAACAACTCCTCCGGCAAGGGCTACCCACAACGACCACCTACTACTACCAAGCATGGGTAGACGCCCCGCTCGACTCCAGCAGTTATGCTGCTCATTATCGCCACGTCAACCAAGAGAGCCACCTGAGCTACGAGAGCACCACGTGGCAAGCACCGCAGGTCACACTGGGAATCTACAAGCTCTCCGCCGACATCGTCAGCAAGCTGCAACTGCCCACCCAAGTCGTCGATCATCGCAAGCTCCAGCTGCCTGACAACCTAAAAAATCGCGTCTATTGGGACGATGACTACCTCTACCTACGCTCACGAGATTTGAGCAAAGAGGAGCTCAGGAGGCGCGAGAGCATCCTCCCGCACACGGGCGATCTACGCCTACGCTGGTACGTCGAGCTCGCCGATAGTCCATGGAGTCTCATCGCGAGGCAGCAAGGCAATACCCTTGTGCCCTTCTCCAGCAGCACCGAGCAGCATATCACCATCTCGCACCCGAGCATCACCACCTGCAAGCAACTGCTGCGCTATTCTTCCAATCAAGAAGGCTACAGCAAGAAAACGCTACGCTTGGGCGCGTTTTTCCTTCTCTGGCTTGCCTACTGCCTCATGACGAAAAGCATGCTCGCGATGCGCCCCCAGTCCTACTTCTGGATAGGATTTACCGAGCGCTTCAAGCTCCTGAGCTCACTCATACTCTCCCTCTTGACGGTCATGATCATCTTTGCTGCGAGCGCGTTACGTAGTGATTTCCTGTTTGGCGTGCTCATGCTCGCCTTCAGCCTCTCGCTGGCTATCTTTATACGCCTGATATCCATCAGCAAAGGGCGCAGTATCCTACGAGATCAGGCGGCGCGCAGCGCGCTGCCTCGTAGTCTGCGCTATTAAGGGGGAGCTCAGATTAGCTCCCTTTTACACCGCATCCTCCGCGATGAGAGTGAGCAGATCATTAAGATTCATATCCGCGATCTCTTCACCTGCAAACTGCGCTATTTCAATATGCCCATCGTCGTAGACATCAATCTCTATCCTCTGACCGGGGAAGGCAATGCAGATCGTAATCGCGTAGGGAATCGTGCTGATGAGATAAAAATATGTATTGGTGCGCTTGAGCTCCTCAAGAATGTCGAAGACGTTCGCACTAATTTGATGTGTCACTTCAGCCATAATAGTCAAATAAAGAGCACACCCTCTCGTAGGGCGTGCTCGTGGGTTATAAAGATGAGAGATTACTTTTCAACGCTATCGAGGAAGCCTCGAATATCATTGGGTAGATAGACCTTGTTACTCGGATTGGCGCTGATCGTTTTATAGCCTTCGAGCACCTTGGCCGTCATGAGCAACTGCACCGCAGCCTCGGGACCTACACTGATGCTGATTTGATCTAGATAATCCTTCTCGGCATCAGCGATGATAGCGAGCGACTCCTGAATAGCATGAGCCTTGAGAATAGCCGCTTGCTTTTCCGCCTCTGCCGCCTTGATCACAGCGGAGGCAGCACCCTCTGCCTTAAGCTCGATTGCGCGTTTTTCACGCTCGGCATCCGCCTGCTGCAACATCACCTTGGATGTATCCTCATCCGTATTGAGCTCTAGGATCTCAATGTTCATCACCTGAACACCCCAGCGTCTAGAGGTACCAGAGAGGCTGGAAATAACGCTCTCCGTCAATGCCTGACGCGCGCTGAGAACATCATCGAGATTCAGCTTGCCAATCTCTGTACGCAAGGTACTGAGAACTGCATTCTTCATCGCTGCAAGAAAGTCATCTACCTCGTAGACCGCCTTGATAGGATCCACGATACGCCAGCGGATAACAGTACTGACCTCCACTTTGACATTATCTCTAGTGATACATTCACGAGCTGCGGCGCGCTCCGTTTTTTCCTCCATATGGATGAGCGTGCCGTTACCGTCGGTGGCAGCCTCAGACCACGAGGTCTTGGGCACTATTGCCACCTGCTCCAATATGGGGAAGCGGAAACTAGGGCCGCTTGTCTGCACCCTGACAGGTCTGCCGAAGCGTGTTATGATACGGCTTCGCGATTGAGGTATGATATTGATAAACATAGTATAAACTCGCTATTATTTTTTTCTAGAAACTAATTGAACGATAAAAATGCCATCATGAATTGCGATAATACGCACGATGTCACCATCGTAAATGAGCACATCAGCATCGGCCACGACGGCATCACACAGAGCATCTTCGAACTCGACGAACTCTTTTTCTTCGATTACGCGGAATCGAACCACCTGGTTCACCGCACGCTCATCTCGCTCGGGTATAGCCTTTCGCATGAAAGAAGAATCGCAAAAAGGTCGCACGATTTTCACCCAGAGCGTGTAGTACAATATAATGACAAAGCTCAAGGTAACGATAAATAAGAGTACCATCCACTGCGTGGGTAGATCAACAGTGGCATCAATGTAAAGAGTGAAATACACCGAGAAAAGAAGCACCGAAATCCATGAGATCACCTCAGTTTGAAGGAAAATATCAAATATAAAGAGAGTGAGCGAAATGGCAATCATCCAGTGAAGGGCCGACCATGGATCAATATTAAAAAAGTGAAAGAGTTGTTCTGTCATCTCGATAGTGATTTAGTATTTGGGAGTAAGCGTGTTCAAAACGCACTATCCTTGTGTAGATTGTCAGATTATAGAAAAATACATCATCTGTCAACACTATTCCATCGTGTTTAATTGGAAATCATCACTCGAGTTTGGTCGTTATCACTAGAATTATTTGGGAGTCATGGTGTAAAACTTTTTATAAAGTATTTTAATTAATTTTTGCTTATTGAGAGACTTGATAAGCTTTTGCATGCGTTCTGATTCGCTAATTGAGAATAAAGAGAAGTATCTCTCACTTGTTTCATATCAATTAGTACCATTAATAAAGAAAAGAATTGCGTCGCCATCAAATAAATTCATCGAGTATCCCCCAAGCTGATAATGCAAGCTCAGTTGCTGACTTACAGACAACTGTTGCAAGATAGCTTTTTGAGCTCATATGCTACTGAGTTTACAGTGGCACATTTCTGTCTATTCCCCATGTTGGGGCACCTATGTTATGAGCCTATGCCGATCCTATGCAAAGAGTAGAAGGATATTTTTGTTGCAGAATGAAGAAATTCAATCAATGCACACATCTATTATCGAATCTAGCCTTGCAATTGAAAATGAAATCTAGTATTCTCGTGCGACGCACAGGCGACATCTTACCGAGCACTGCTCCATGCAGCAACGTGACAGGTGGCTGACGACGCGCTGAAGCTTTTTAGCAAAGACACATATATATGAACATCCAAATCGACAAGACCAATGATTGTCAGGCAACGCTCCAAGTCGTTGTCCCCAGTGAAGATGTAGCCAAGCTCAAGGCTGATATCACAAAATCCTATTCCAAAAACGCGCAAGTACCCGGCTTCCGCCCCAGCAAAGCCCCTCTCAACCTCATCGCCAAGCGCTACGCTTCCGCCATCGAGGAAGAGCTCGAAAGCCAATTGCTCGAAGACGTCCAAAAGAAGACTCTCGCTGAGAATGAAAAGCTCATGGTGCTCGACTTCCAAGATGTCAAGTCGAACTTCACCGACGAAGGTACCTTCACCGTCGAGGCTACGCTCACCATCATCCCCGAATTTGAACTCCCCGAGTACAAGGGACTCGCCGTCACCATCCCCACCACGGAAGTCAGCGACAGCGAAGTCGATGAAACCCTCCAAAAGTACGCCGAATCCAGTGCCAAGCATGAGCCCGTCGAGCGCGCCGCCGAGATGGACAAGGGTGATATCTGCGTGATTAATTTCACCACCTCCATCGACGGACAAAAGCTCAGTGAAGCATGCGGCAAGGACGTAGGCTTCATGGACGGTCGCGAAGGTCACTGGGTCGAGATGGCAGAAGATCGCTTCATGCCCGGTCTCGCCGAGGGTCTCGTCGGCGCAAGTGCTGGTGACAGCCGCGAGATCATGATCACGCTCAAGGAAGACTTCCCCCTCAGCGACATCGCTAGTAAGGAAGTACTCTTCACCTGCGAAGTCGTCGAAGTGCGCGAAAAGCAAGTCCCTGAGGTGAACGAAGAGCTCTTCGCCGCCGCCCTTCCTGGCAAATCTCTCGCCGAAATCAAAGAAATCGTCCGCGAGAATATGACACAAGGCAAGGTCGAGAGCAACGATGAGGCCAAGATTGACCAAGTCACTGAGCAGATCGCCGACAATCTCACCTTTGCCCTTCCCGACGCCCTCGTCGAGCGTGAGCTTGACAACACCGTCCAACGCAAGATGTACGAGGCGATGCAATCGGGCAACTATGATGTCATGAACAAGGTCGACGAGCTGCGCGAGGCAACACGCGAAGAAACCAAGCGCAACCTGCGCGTCTACTTCGCCATCCAGCTCATCGCCCAGCGCGAAAGCATCGTGGCCACCGACAACGAAGTCTACGGTCAGATCGCCCAAATGGCCGCGAAGGAAGAGGAGAAGAATCTCCGCACCTACATGCGCAAGCTCGTGAAGGAAAACCGCATCACAGGCATCCGCCAATCCATCATCACCTCCAAGGTGCTTGAGCTCATCACCCGCAACGCCGAGGTGACCATCAAGCAGGATGACGCAACAGAAGCAGCCCCTGAGGAAACGACAGAGGAACAAGCCCCTGCCGAATCTCAGGACTAATCCCTTTAGAATGAAGATCACTCCGCCTAGGAGTGATCGTTAACGAAAGAGCCAACCCATGAACAGGGCTGGCTCTTTTTTAGCTCGCACAATGCGCTATAACTGGCACTCCGTCAGAATCGTATCATGATCACAGTCGCTTCATACCAAGGCAATCT
>CAYJOV010000078.1:0-10558 GCA_964371905.1 uncultured Akkermansia sp.
GCTCGCATCCATGAAGATCGCCCCATTCACATGTCCCACTGGGATGTTCAGCCCTACGCCGATCTCACCCCCGATGTTCCCCGGCTCTGCTCCCGTCACAGTTTGCGTTCCGTTCACGCCCGAGAGGCTCATGTCCGCCGTGGTGTAGCGATCCCCTAGGTCCGCCTCCACCATGGCGCGCAGTGAGAGTGTCGCCGAGCGGTTGAAGCTGCTTTCCCCAAAGCGTGTTTGCACACGCGCACCCACGCCCAGTGTTAGGTAGCTGCTTTCCTGCTCGCCCACGGTGAGCGCAGCATCGCTGCCCTGCTCGGTGTAGCCATCCAGCGCCGCATGGACAAAGGAGAGGTTCACAAGGGGCTGCAAGAGGCTGCCTCCGTCCTCGCCTATCTGGTAGCTGTACGCCGCTTCATACATGAGACCCACACCATAGCCATTCGTGTCTCCCGTGGTGCTGTAGCTGCCGCCCTGCACTTGCACAGTACGATCGAGCTTTGCATCCGCGAGGTTCACCGAGGCGATGAAGCTATGTGTCCAGCGCGCGCTCTTGACGTGCGCATAGGCCGAGAGTCCATAGCTGTTCAGGTCGCCCGAGGCGGTGTCTGGCGCGTCCGCGGTGAGTGTGCCGTAGAGGGCGGTGAGCGCGATGCCGTAGTTCAGATCCTCCACACCGCTGAAGTCGACACCAACGGTGCCACCAAAGCTGTTGTAGTCATAGCCCGCTGCCGTGCCGTCTGCATCAAGGCTGCTAGCGCTGCCCTCAGCGTTGATCCATGCTTGGACGGTGGGGGCTTCTGCCATGTGGAGGGGTTTGTTGTTCATGCTGATCGCACGGTTGCGTATGTTGCCGAGCTGTCGCTCGACGGTGCCGAGCATGGCTCCTCCCATGGCGGTGACGCTCGATCCCGCAAAGGCGGCCGCGAGCTCGTCAGCCGCCGCGCTGTCTCCCTTGGCGATGTAGCTGTCCATGCTGTCGAGGACGTCCTTGAGGTCAGGATGCTTGCTCTCTCCTGTGCTAGGATCGACGAGCTGGGGGTTGTAGGTGAAGAGGACTTCATTCATCAGCTCCGCGCCTGCGAGTCCATTGCTGGAGCTGACGCTGCCGCTGTAGACATCTGTATTGATGTCGGCGAGGATTTGTCCGTCGCTGTAGCGTACGTTCATGAAGTACTTGTTCAGGGCTGCCCCATCGAGGGTGATGCTGGCGACCGTGCCTGTGCTGTTCAGATCAGCAAGGACGCGATCGGTGTAGTCGCTGAGTTGGGTGATGTCCAGCAGGGTGCTGCTATCAGATTGTGTGATGACGAGATGCGTGCCATCCATCGTGAGCTGGCTGCCCGAGCTGATGATCTGCGCTGCATTCGCATCGCTGGCATCGGCGGCCATGGCCTTGATGACGTCCTCGGCATTGAGGGTGAAGCTCAGTGTGCCGCCCGTCATATTCGAGCTCTCCGTGAGCGCGAGTCCATGGGTCTGGAGGGTGAGGCTGCCGCCTGTGCTGCTGAGCTTTTGCAGGGTGTTTGTCCCCGCGTCTTGGAGTCTGACTGTCGAGCCGTTTTCTATCGCAAGGCTGAGGGTGTCGCCCGTCGCAAGGAGGAGTTCTTCCTTGTTGGTGACGGTGACACTGCTGCCTGTATCGTAGCTACCCAGATAGCTTCCCGAGCCTAGCGTGACTGTCCCTTGGATCTGGTTGCCCGCTCCCGCGTCTATTTCTTGGACGCTGAGGAGTCCGCCCTGCCCCGAGAGGATGGCAGTAGAGCCTATTGTCGCTCCGTTGTCATTGGACGCGGTGAGCTTCTGGATCTCCATGTCGCCCGCGGTACTGCTGAGGGTGACTCCGTCGGCGAGCACGGCGTGCCCGATGCTGACGGTGCCCTCGCTATCGAGGCTGCTATCTTTTATGTCCAGTGTGGCGATGCTGAGGCTGCCGCTCGCGGCGACCGTGAATTCAGAGTCAATGGTAGTCACCGTGTCGGTGATCTGGAGGGTGCTGCCGTCCTCTACGGAGAGCGTGCTGTCCGCGGAAGTGACACTGTTCACTTGCAGATTGGCTGCACTGCCCGCACTAGTCGTCTTGACGATGATGTCGCGGAGATTAAGGTTTCCTACTGCCGTCAGTTCACTATTCTCTAGGGTGACAAGGCTTGTTTCGCTAGCCGTGCCTTCATTCCCCTTGCCGATAAGACCGAGCGAGTTGTCACCTGATAGATTGCGTATCACGGCTCCGTCGAGATCGGTGTCGCTTCGCGTCAGATGGGAGAGATCAAGTCTGTAATTGACATCAACGATCACGTCCTGCACTGTGTCCAGAATGTCGTAGCTGACGAGCTGCCCAGAGATGATGGCTCCTGTGGCGGGATCGTTGCCCGTGATTGTGACGATGGGGCTGATGCTGTTTCCTGCCGAGCCACCGGGGGTGTTCGCCGAGTTCTGACTGACGTACCAGCGACGCTCGGTGGCCTCGGCGACGGTGAAGGCGAGCTCGCCCTGACCGGTGCTGAAGCTAACATCCTTGCCACTGCGGATGAGCTCATTGAGCTTTGTTGCGGTGTTTGCATGCAAGGTGACATCTGTCCAGTCTAGGGTGCTCGCGGCATTGGTCGCCCTGACGAGGGTGTAGTGAGCATCGGGCAGGCCGGCATAGATATTTGTAACATCCAAGCTGATGCTAGATCCACTCAGTGAGCTGAGATCCTCAACAGTGAGGTAGGTGGCGTACATACGTGTCGTCGGAATCTCTAGAGATCCATGGAATGATAGCTCATTGACGCGTAGAGTGCCCAAGGTCGATCCCGAAGTATGCAGAATGAGATGCTGAGCATCCATGTCTCCTGTCCCAGAGCTTTTGGCCACGCTGATGTCAGTTGCCATCGAGGCGTCTATCATCCCTTGATGCATCAAGTTACTGTAGATATCCCCATAGCCTGTTACGGTGAGTGTTGATCCAGCTCCGATGCTTACATTGGCCTGCTCCAACTCTCCGATTTTAGCTTCTGCATTATTTTGCAGACTCACGCTCCCAAAGCTTGATAGCAGCGAGGCGATCTGGTGCTCGGCGATCCCATCAGAGGCGGCAGCGTCACCATGAAGCGTGAATTCCCCGTGATTATAGATAGTTCCGACCGCTTCTGTACCCGCAGACCAGACAGTCGCGTTACCGCTTTCAGCTATTTCTAGCTCAGCTCTTGCATTGATAATGAGCTTAGCTGTATCGAGTGAGGCTGTGTCGGTGTCGGTGCTTTGCGCGATCGTGATCCTTGTATCCGTGGCGATCGTCGTCGTGTCTGTGACGCTGATGCTATTGTGGAAAGTCGTTGTACCACCTGTGATCTTGAGCGCTCCTGTGGTGATCTTATCGCCACGGAAGCTATAATCGCTCGACACCTCCATTTCGTTGACCGTCTTTTCACCCGCGACTTGGACATCGCGCTCACCGCCGCCAAAGAAGAAGGCCTCTGTGAGAGTCGAGGGGAGTGTCCCCCCCGTCCAGTCGCTGGTCTGATCATCCCATGCCCCTGTGCCTTGCCACTCATTGCCTGAGACGACGACGCTGATATTGAGCTCACCACCAACGATCCCTAGGGTGTAGGTACGTGATCCAATGATCCACTCATCATCCCCCGTGTCGTTGAATGAGAGTGTTGTGCCACTCGCAAGATCCGTCGTGAGGCTGGTGAGTGTGTAGCTTGTTGCATTGGAGATGCCGAGTGCTTCGAGTCTCGCCTGATTGAGGTTGAGGCGGATGCTGGACGCGCCTGTGATCGCCTGTGCGTTCAGCGCGGTGATACTCGTATCAGGCTGATAATCGAGCGTGAGGGTGAGCGAGCCGCTAGTGATGAGATTGCCGGTGAGGGTGAGGCCTGCTCCCAGTGTGAGATTGCCGCTGGGGAGGGTGAGATCCTTGCCCTTGCTCGTAGCTTTCAAGGTGAGTCCTGCATTCGCATCGCTGAGAGACAGCGAGCCAGCCCCATTGAAGGAGCTCAGCGTGACGTCTCCTGTCCCTGTGATACTAAAGGTCGCTGCCTCATCGGTAACGCCTAGATTCAGCTCTCCGATGCTTCCTGTGCTACTAGTCGCCGCGACACTCAGCGAGTCTGCCGCCGCAGCAGAGCTGATGGACTGAGCCTCGACGGAGGTGAAGGTATTCGCCCCTGTGATGGAGAGAGCCGTGGCCACGTCGATGATGCCGCCTAGGGCGGTCCCCGCGCTGAGCGTGACACCGCCTGTCGTCGTCAGTGTGCCTGTATTGGTCAACTGTGCAATACTGAGTGAGCCGACCTCGACAGTACCACTGCTGCTCAGCGAGCCGCTATCAATGCTACCCGTGATCTTCGAGCCATCGCCTATGGTGAGTATCCCCGTATTGCCAATCACGTTACCATGAACGATCGCGGTATCAAAGCTATTGTTGCCTTCAGCAACCCGCAGATGCTCAAATGGGTCTCCTGCCGTGCCCACGGTGATATTGCCTCCTGCGCTGACAGAGGTCAAGATGTTGAGACCTCCCGTCACGCTCAGGCTGCCTTCGTTGCTCAGCGCTCTGATGATGACGCTGTCGCCTACGCTCAGCGAGGCTCCAGAGGTGATCACCAGCGAGCCACCGAGCACCGAGCTGTCTTCACCGGCCAGTGATCCCATGCTGGAGGTACCTGAGACGGTGAGGGTGCCAGTGTTAGTCACCTTCCCCGTGATCGTGAGCTGGCTAAAGCTATTCGCGGTGTCAGTCGCGAGAGCAAGGCTCGCGGCACTGATCGTCCCGCCCTGAGCTGTCGCGCTCGTGAGCACGAGTGCGCCCGATGTGGTGAGGCTGCCCTCATTGCTCAGGGAGTTCAGGCTGAGCTCATCGGCACTGGTGAAGCTCAGGCTGCTATTCGCCCCTATGGTCACGGTGGCATCCGCCCCCAGTACGGGATGGAAGGCGAAGCTCGCCGTTGCACCATCCGTGACTGTGAGCCCCTCACTGAGTGTTAAGCTCGTGCCAGCAGTTTGTGTGAAAGTATAGTCTGCGCCAGTACCTGTCACGGTCATCTCTGCGAGGCTGTAGCTAGCATCGAGATTGACTGTCGCGCCACCTGCGGGGACACTAGTCGCATCAAAGGTGATGGAGAAGCTGTCTTGAAGAGCCTGCGCCACGCCACTACCCGTATCCCAGTTCACGTCGCTGAAGTTGCCATTGCCTCCGAGCCAGGTGACATCTGAGACGAGGCTTTCGAGCAGGGCTAGCGTCGCGCCGCTATCGCGGAGCACGAGGAAGCCCGTGAGCCCCTCAAAGTAGTCCGCCGCATTGGCGGCTTGGTAGCCGAGCTGATTGGTGAAGGTGATGCCTGTCAGCGAGTCTATGCCTCTAAAGAGGGTCAGATCATAGTCCGCTCCCAGTGCCGCTCCGCCGAGGTCCAGCGTGAGCTTGTCGCTCGCCGTCGTGTTCACCGTCAGAGTGTGAACCTGCGTCGCGAGTGTGCTGGTGAGCTTGGTGACGTCCATCTTGAGTGCAGAGCCAGCTGCGAGGCTGAGCTCCCCGCTCACGCCCACGTTGTCGGCGGTGAGGTCGAGGGTCGTGCCGTCATTGACGGTGAGGGTCGTGATGGTATTATTTGCGCTGTTGTTGCCCAGCTTGAGCGTGCCTGCGTCTACCGTGAGTGTGGCGCGATCGCCCGCGGCGAGCTCGAGTGTGCCCGCGCCTGTCTTGGTCAGATTGCTCGCCGCTATCGCGATGCTTGCGGTCGCGTTGGCGGATTGCACCTCGACGCTGTCAAAGTTCTGGAAGCTCACGTCGGCGAGCTCGCCAAAAGTACCATCCCCTTCTAGGATGAGCGCTCGGCTGTCTGTTACGCTACCACCTGCTGCACCTGCACCGCCGAATGCGCCATCGACGATGACATCCGCGCCAAAGGCTGCCTCTTGATTGATATGCACCGCCGTAGACTGAGCTGTGACATTGCCCGCTGCTGGGGTCGCTCCGAGGTAACCTGCGGCGTAGACATCGCCATTGATCTGGCCTCCGTAGAGCTTGATGGCGATATCTCCTGTGCTGATTGTGCTCTGTGCACTGCCACTGCCGCGGTAATGACCACCGATGAGGTCACCATTCACCTGAGTCGTCGCACCGCTGATGTTGATGCTCACGCCTCCATCGGCGCTTACTGTGCCTGCAAAATCAGCACCGAGCTGAGAGCCACCGATGAGGTCACCATTGAGTGTGCCGTCAGTGATCACCACATCGGTGAGACCTGCGGTCGTATTGATCGCTGCCCCTGCGAGCTGGACACTGCCACCTGTGACGATGCTGGAGAATGTACCACCAGCGATGCTCAGCTGCGAGCCGCCCGTATTGGTCATGCTCCCTGCCACATGCAGACTGCCGGCACTCACGGATGTGAAGCTGCCTCCCTTGATGTCCAGCGAGGTGCCAGCAATGGAGCTCGTCCCCGCCGCTTGGTTAAAGCCCGCGATGACCACATCGCTAAAGCTGCCGTCTGTGATCTCCACCGAGCTCGTGCCATTGATGGTCGTTGTCCCCGCGTCGATCTGATCCGCGCCAATGATGCGGTTGGTGAAGCTACCACTGACGATCTCTACATTCGTATGGCCATGCAGCGTATTGGTGCCGCTGACGACAAAGCTACCGCCGCGCACACGATCATCAAAGGTGACATCGCTGTGACCTGTGATGGAGACCATGCTGTCACCCGTGTGCGTGGCACTATGCGTGCTGCCGCTCACGTAGCTATTGCCGATGATCTGCTTGCTAAAGTTGGCCACACCTCCTGTGTAGTCACTCAGATCTATCGTGACCTGAGAGCTGCCGTTATGAATGCTCGCATTGCTGCCCGAGGAGGAGCCACGTGCATTACTACCGATGACGAAGTCGCCCGCGAGGTCACCGCTGCGGCTATGGATATTCAGCGTGGATGTTTGATTGAGAGGCGTGTAGACATAGACATGAGTGTCGCCATTAAATGTCGTCGTCCCATTCTGAGTGTTGGTATTACCGCCTATGATGGAGCCTGACACTGTATTGCTGTAGATGGACACAAAGCTATCACCGGTGAAGGTGGGGCTCAGAGCGTCTTGATGGATACCCCCCACGACGTAGGCAGTAGAGCCTGTGGCTTGATTGATCACGACATGCGAGTTGCCTGTGAAGTTCGCCACAGGATTGTAGGAAGTCCCCCCGCCTCCGATGAGGAAGAAGTCGCCCCCCTCGACATTGATCCACGAGTTCGTCGTGGCAGAGGCACCAGCCGAGCCACCATAGATATAGACGAGACTATTATCACTATAACCCGTCGGCACAGCACCACCGCCAGTAATTGTCGCAGTCGTGATCCCATCGGAGGTATAGGCAACCCCTGCGGATGAGGTCCCATTGAAGAGCCCTAGATGAGTATTCTGCCCTGCGGTGGGGGTGATGACCGTAGGCACAGAGGTGGCGGGAGCTTTCAGCAGCTCCTCAGCTCCCCAGTTGATATCCCAGCCGTCGAGGTCGACGATGGCACTCTCTGCAATCGTCAGCTTCCAGAAGTTGGACCCATTGTTGACGAGGCTGAAATCAGTAAATCCGAGGATGTTAATATCGCCCATCGCAATATCCGTTGAGATCCCCAGCTCGACACCCGCTGCCAGTGTCGCACGGTCCAGATCGAGCACCGAGACATTCAGCACATCGAGCCCTGTGATATCATCACTCATGATGGAGAGGAGCTCGGGCTGTGTATTATAGACGAGAGTCGTCCTTGCCGCCAGACTCAGATCTGCGATGTCCAGCGTGCCCTCATAGTTCATGTAAAGCGTACCTCCATCGGCGATGGCGAGGCTATTGAGTGTGCTCGTCCCGGCATTCTGTGCTTGGAATTTTGCGGTCTCGACCGCCCCTGTGACGCTCAGGGAGCCCGCGTGATTCAGCGTGACCGAGTCCGCGACGAGCTTCTGCGCGAGCGAGAGCTCGCCCGCGCCCGTCATGGCAAAGTCAAAGGCGTAGACATCCTGCGCGGTGACGGAGGCCACATTGCCATCGGAGAGATTGACATTGTTGAGGTAAAAGCGATTCGCCACACCGTCGGCGTAGGTCTGAGAGATTGTGCCGCTGTAGTCGACGAGATTGTTCACCATGATGACGCGCACCTCTCCATTATCGCCCGAGTCATCCGTGCTATCAAAGGTGAGATTCGCATCCCCCGTCATCTCATCAAAGAGGTAGCGGCCCTTGAATCTGAAGGCAATCGTATTATCACCATTCTCCACGACGAGCTTCTTCATCGTCGTGTAGGTGCTCAGCGTCGCAATGTCTGCCAGAGTCGTCGAGGTAGCCATCCCATGATTCTGCAGCGTCGCTCCACGCAGCGTCAAGGTCGTGGCGGACATGTCCGTCTCATCGTGGAACATCCTGAGCTGCGCGCCACTCTCCACCGTGATGGATTGGATCGCATTCGGATTGAGCTCATCGGCTCCGCTGTCACCAATCTGGAAGATACCTGCACCCACCACAATATCACCTGCAAAGCTCAGGTTGCCACCATTGACAGCGATCGTGTTGCTGCCCAGCTTCTTAAAGGTGCCTGAGCCCGTCATCCCCGCATTGAAGCTCACGGACTGATTCGCCGTCCACTCCATATCACCATTGAGGGTGAAGAGGCTTGAGAAAATAGCAATACCATCGGGAGTTCTCCCCGCGGTAAAGCCCGTCGCCGTGAGTGCCTGCCCCAGCGTCGAGTTCGCAATATCTAGCGTGGCTCTATTGCCTGCATCTCCTGTGCTGCCATCGAGCGTGACCTCCGCCTGAGCCAGCGAGACGGTGGCGAGCTTGAGCGTCGCGCCCGCGAGCACCTCGATGTCATAGGTATCATCGCCAGAAATAGCATTTGTCCCTTGGTAGGTGAGCTGCCCTGTCTCGATCACTAGATCGCCTGCAAAGTCGTCGAGCTGGTTGCCGTAGTTGATATTATTTCCCGCTCCAATATCAAAGCGTATCGTGCCCGCGGCCGCCGCATCCGTGCTCGTCAGCGTCGTGTCAGTATGCAGCACATCACCCACGAGTGTGAGCGTCCCATCGACATTGATCGTTGCGTTGAGCTTATTGGTCTCTCCTGCTTCTGATTCTAGAGTCAGCTCCACGCCTGCATCCACCGTAAACAGCGATGAGGAGAGATTCTCCGTCATCACCAGCGTCGCATCCCCCTCTACCGTCACCGCGTCACCATCGGCAAAGGGACCTGTAGCTGGATCAAAGATCGTGCCACCTCCCCAATTGATAGGATCGGGCGAGCCCGCAATAATATGGAGATTCCCATCAATGGTGAGCGTGATCGTGCCATCGGCGGCAAAGCTCGCGTTGCGTCCTGTCAACGACACCCCCGTGAGATCGTCTATAGTCAGATCGGTGAAGCCTGTCGCCGTCCCGCCTGAGAAAATCGTATAGCTATCACGCAGCCCTAGCGCCGACAAATCAATGCGCGCATCCGCGCCAAAGTTCAGCTCACCCGCATTCGCGATCGCTGTCTCTGTAGCCGTGAGCGTGCCATTGATATTCAGCGTGCCGCCGGCATCCACATGCAGCGTGCCCGCCCCCGAGATCTGCCCTCCTGTGGTCAGCGTCGCATTATTGGCCACGCGGATCGAGCCCGTATTGGTCACAGCACCTGAGACCGTCGTCAAGGCGGTATCCGTGCCATTCCCTATGGTAAAGCTGCTATTAGCCACGCCCACATTCATACTCGCGACCGTATTATTTTCATAGGTCAAGACTGCTGTCGCCTCGTCCCAAATGCTCAGAATATTGGTCACATTCAATGCAGACGTGACCGTATAATCAGCCCCTGTTGTCTCTGAGCCGCCTGCGCCATTCGCCGTGAGTGCTATGTCATAGGCCTCGATAGAGCTATTAGTAATAGTCGCAGTGCCGTTGTTTGCAAACTGGTAGACGAGGATGGTACGCGCCGTCGCCTTACTCGCGTGATTGCGAATAGCCCCTGTCCCCGACACGTCTCTCAGGGTGGCCTCCCCATCGGAGTTGAGGAAATTGATCGTCCACGTATTCGTGCTATCGCGGGAATTAACAAAATCTCCCTTGAAGGCTTTGTGATCGCCATTAAAGGTCCACGCGCCTTCTTGGTTAGGACCCGCTTGGATATCCCCACTATCCGCCATCGTGTCAAAATCATCTGGCGACTTGAGGTCACTATTGAAGGTACCGACAAAGGAGCTTGAGCCGCCCGTCATCAGCCAGTCGCGCACAATGATCGTACCGACATTTGTCGTCCCTCCTCCACCGCCAAAATAGCCTGAGGTGAAGTCCATGATCACCGTATCAGCCGCCGTCCACGTGTAGGCGTCCAACACCCCAGCATCACCGCTAGCAATAGTCGCAGCGTTGAAGATGCGGCGTCTAGCTCCGCCTTCAGTATAGGTATTTTCACCAATTGTCTCAGTGACCGCCATCGCAGGTGTCGAGCTCAGCGCGGTGAGCAGCAGCGTGCCCGTACCGATTGTGACAGAGAAGGGAATAAACGCGACCATGCTCGCAAGCAAGGCTGCCCGTAGTTTTGAGGGGATGTGTAATTTCATG
>CAYJOV010000079.1:0-10478 GCA_964371905.1 uncultured Akkermansia sp.
CCTCGCGGCTAAATCCACCGCAGCCCTACCCAAGAGTGCCGCCAAGCCCCTCGCGGCTAAATCCACCGCAGCCCTACCCAAGAGTGCCGCCAAGCCCCTCGCGGCTAAATCCACCGCAGCCCTACCCAAGAGTGCCGCCAAGCCCCTCGCGCGCAAATCCCCCACAGCCGCCGCTCCCGCAGCCGAACAAAGTGTAGAATCTACAGAAGGAGCAGAAGAGGAAGGCTCCAAGACCTACAGCTCCGCCTACATCGAAAGCCTCAATGCAGGCGCAAGCGTCCCCTTCTGGAAGCGCAAGATCGTCATCGGCGGCTTCATCTTCCTCTTGGTCGTCGGCGGCTGGAGCACCTACACCATCGTGGACAACAACGCTCGCAAGGCAAAGCGCGAAGCACGCCAAGCCGAGGTCAACGCGCTGCTGACACGCTCCTCCAAGATCAACCGCGCCGGAGTCGAGACACTCGCCGATGCCAAGAAAAAGAAAATCGACATCGCCTGCTCACCCAAGGAGGCGAAGCTGCTGCTCAGCGTCGTTGTAGATCCCTTTGAGAAAGACGAGTTCGGCAACCAACGCTACGGTGGTAACGCTGAATCTGTAGCGCAGAATGCCTGCCTATTGCTCGGCATCGCCGCGGAGAAAGATCCCGCCATCGCCAAGCTCATCTTTGACACACTCGCCAAGAATGCCGCCAAGATCAAGCCCACGCTCTTCTCGTGGATGATCCAGCGCATGGCCGTCGCCGATGTCGCCCAGATCAACAAGCAGCTCAGCGATCTCTCCGAAAAGATCTCCGAGAAGCCCAAATTCCGCAACAAGACCGAGATCCTCGCCTCCATCTGGGAGGTCATAGGACTGCGCGTCACGCCCAAGGACATCCCCGCCATCCTTGAGCTGCTCAAGAGCAAGGAGCTCGACAAGCAGCTCGCCAGCACGCTATCCAACTGCCTAGGCAACATCCTCATGATGATAGAGAGCGATGAGAAGAAGGCCGACCTCGGCGATGATATCTTTGAAGGGCTATCCGAGAAGTACCGCGAAACCATGCTCGGTACACTTGGCGCGGCGAAGTCGCCCAAGGCGCGCGCCCACTACGAGAAGCGCATGGAGAACAAGAAAAACTGGCGCAGCGATCTACGCTTCTTTGCCTCATGGGGCGATGACAGCGTCATCCCCTACCTCACCGAGCTCCAAGGCAAGGCGAGTGACGATCAAGAGAAGAAGCTCGTACGCGGTGCCTTCGGCACACTCTTCTCCCAGAATCGCGAGCGCGATGCTGCCACCGCCAACAAGATCATCGAGGCCATCTACGACAAGGTGAACCAAGATAGCTCCGACTGGGATAGCATCATCAACAAGACCGACCCCGATGCCGCCGCCTTCGTCGGCAAGCAAGCCCCCGAGTACGTCAAGCTCATGGAGCGACGCAAGGAGCTCGAAGAGATACGCTCGCAAAAGCTCATGCTCATCCGTGCCTTAGGACGCCTCAACGAGTATCCTTGGGTCATGGCCCTTCTGGATCGCTACGAGCAGGACAGCGACTCCGATGTCAGCAGCAACGCGAAGCGCTCCCGCGAGCGCGTGAAGACCAATACCAAGCAAGAAAAAGAGATGCGCGAGCGCTACAAGCGCCGCACCAGCGACAAGTAAGCCTCACCCAGCTATAGCCAATCAATCGAGAGTGTGCTGCTCGCGCACCCCACCCTCTTTCATACCGCCGTACGTGACACCAAGGGCACGTACGGCGGTTTCCTATACGTGATTATTGCTTTTTGGCTACCCATGTATGGGAGGAGCCGCGGCGTGTGCACCTAGATTAGATAGATCAAGCAGCCGTGGTAAGCCTCAACACCCGCGTTCAAGATAAAAAGCGACCGCATCCTTGTACAAAAGATGCGGTCTTTTAAAAGTGAATAAAAGCAACTGTTGTGCTGGGTCAGGCCTTGAGCTCCGTACCGAGCTCGATAATAGAGTACTCACCTGGCATCAGGCGATACACGATCTGTAGGACATTGCGGCGGGCATTGCGGTAGAGAATAAAGGGCTTGCCAGAGATCTCGAGCTCCATGATAGCATTCTCTTTGTACATGGTCTTGAGTTCATAACCTTCGCGACTGATGCGTATGGGCTTGGGATCTTCTGGTGCGTCTGCATCGATTTCCATATCGAGCATATCTTCATCATACACCTTCTCTTCGAGCTTGCGAATAGTGGTTGTGCGATGAGGGCGGTAGTGCTTCATGAGGCGCGTCTTGTGCTTGCGCATGCGACGCATGATCTTGGAGATGGTTTCATCGATGGCGGCATAGAGATCCCCTGTTGTCGTGGAGGCTTGAATGGTGATATGATCAGCACAAAAGAGAACGATTTCTGCGGTATGGCGGTCTTTTTGTACATCTAGGATGATGCGAGCCTGTATGATACGAGGATAGTCGATGTGGATACCTTGGACTTTCTTCGTAGCGAACTCGCGGATGGCGTCAGTGATTTCAATATGGCGGCCAGTGAGGGTAATGTTCATATCAACATTAGATGTCTTCATGTCACAGATGTTCTTTCTATGTATTGTAAATAGTTTGTATAACGTGGCTGTAGGGCTACCTGCCCGTTGCATCTAGTATCTTAGAGGCTCGCCCCTCCAAAATCAAGTAAATAGTGAGGCAGAGCTAAAGATTCTAGCTTATGTCAAAACTAGAAAATTCTACTCTTGAAATGAGAGAAATACTGTGCTATGCTAGCTATAAGCGCAGGTATTGCGACCTGCACCATTACAAAAAACTCCTTCCTCATACGAGAAAGGAGCAAAGTGATTATTTGATCGAAAATTGCGATTAGTCAATATTGTCAAAGACTTCGCTATCAAGGAAGAATCGTTTGATCTCAGCAGCAGCACTCTCTGGTGAGTCAGAGGCGTGGCAGATGTTGAGCATGCTGTTGGTGCCAAAGTCGCCGCGAATCGTACCAGGAGCGGCCTTGAGCGAATTGGTGGGTCCAATGATGCTGCGCACACGCTGGATGGCACCGGGGCCTGAGAGGACGAGGGCAAGCACTGGACTGCTGAGCATGAAGGCATTGAGCTTGGGATAGAGAGGCTCATCGTCAACGATAAGGTCAAGGATGTGACCGTAGTGCTCCTTGAGGATGTCATCGTTGAGTTGGATCATTTTCATCGCACGAAGTCGGAATCCCTCTTCGAGGAAGCGCTTGAGTACTATGCCTGATAGGTTTTTGCGGACGCAGTCTGGCTTGAAGAGAACCAGAGTTTTTTCATCACGATTATACATAATTGACGTATGGGGGATCGGGGATAGATCTTAGGGTGAGTCGGGAGAGTGTGCCAGCGCGTGTCTAGGGGGATACGCGCCATCAGATTGTCTCAATCTTGATTGCTGATAAGGGGGAAAAATTAGGAGAGTGTGTTCTCGAGCTGCTCTGGGGACACTGTGTATTTGGCCGCGCAGCGTGGGCAGCTGATGACGAGCTTTCCATCCTCGTCGACGAGATCTTCAATGCTGCCTTTGAGAGCGCGCAGCGTGGGCAGGATCTTGTCTAGGGTGCAACCGCAGCGGAATTTGAAGCGGCGTGTTTCAAGTGTTTTGATTTCATCCTTGGTCTCACCTGCAAGCAAGGCGATAATACCCTCACTATCCAAGGCATCTAGCCAATCATGATCAGCGCCAGGCTCTGCTGTAATAAGCACATACTCATCATCTTTGATACGGCATGCGCGCGCTTGTCGCTGCTCACTCTGGCGGTAAAAATCCTCTATCCATGACGGGACACTGCCACCGTGCATCTCAATGATCGAGGTCTGGGGCTCGCGTGAGCGTAGGATATTCTGCGTGTAGAGCATATTGTGCTCAGGGATGCGGACTTCTTCTTCAAAGACACGACCCACGACATCCTCTGTAAGCGAAGAGCCTGAGACAAAGAGATTCGCCGTGAGGGGGCTGCACAGATTGAGTGTCCACGCGTGGTATTCTGCCCAGGGGCGCGAGACGAGGTGCAGGGTGAAGTAGGCGAGCACATCCTTGAAGAGTCCATCAACCAACTCGCCGTACTGGGTACCTTGCTGCATCAGATGCAGGTAGTGATCAACGAAAAGAGGCGAAAAATCTGCTTTGAGTAGCAAGCAATTGCGATGACGCACGAAGATAGATTCTACCGTAGTGTATTCAGCTGCTGCTTGAGGTGAAGAAGATGGTGATGGATGGTCCATGTGAAAAGGCGCATTTCGCTACGCGTCAGCATAGCTGCTCCTTGCTCATCTGGCAAGCCCAAAATGCGCTTTTGCTCTCATTTTGGCACAATGATCACTTTAAATTATCCCGTATAGGGAAATGTCTCCATGTATTTTTTGATCGCCCTTTTCTTTTTTTGTTGACATACAAGAGGGATTAATTACCATCAAGCAATGAGATTGCATCACAAACCTCTATTGAACCTGCTCTTGCTAACCAGTCTCGCATGGACACCTGTGCTGATTCCCCTGCACGCGCGTCAGGCTTCAGCCTCCCCCCCAGATAGACGCCCTGATGCACGCGCGAGTAGGTCTGTGAGCAAGGAGGCGGACCTTCCTCGTGGGAGCTATTTAGACGGGCTCGACGAGCAAGACGAGCAGCACGATATCCCCTATTACGAAGATATAGATCCTCAAAATGATAAACTCCAAAAGGCTGTTAACAACACTCTCCATGGAGATCAGCACGAGCTTGTAAAAAAAATTGACGAATTCACCAGAGTAAAATTGCAATCCAGCTATAATATCAAAGAGGAAAGTCAAATAGAGCTCTTTCACGGGCCCATCCGCCGCGTTGCCATCATTTCGCAGACGCACAAGGGTGAGCATAGGCGTTTCCGAGTCTATTTTGACAAAAAAGGCGATATTCGACGCGTCACCTATCCCAATAGTATCAGAGAGCGTCGCGATGCGTGGGAGCTCATTATGAAGCTCATCAAGGCTACCAATAATGGCTCTATAGAAGGCCAGCTAGCATGTTTTGCAGATACAGTATCACCTTATTATGATCACACATCATTGACTCGATCTTATATCAAGCAACTCCTCCGTCGCTGGAAAAACCGCTATAGCTACTACCATATGGAGGAGCTGCATACTCACGTCGAAGAGAGCAAGAACTTGATGTATGACTATGATGTACATGTCAAATTCCGCGTCACATGGAAGGATGTAGAGGGACGCCGCAAGCACAAGCAGATTTTTTATGCCCTCTACAACGTCAGCGGTCTGACGATTCCGCCAAAGATTGTCGCAGCCCAAATCCTCAGGAAAACGAAGGCTCCCTGAGGCAGAGGGAGCTCGACTTCGCCCAAGCCCCGCCATAGATGCGCCTGTTGTCGCTAGGAACAATCTGCTCCCTCCGCAAGCTACACACCTAGACGGCGATCCTATCAGTGCTCATATTTTTTAATCTAGCTTTTTAATCTAGCAAAAGGTGGGCATGGAGCAATTGGTACGCGCTTGATCAAATCCGCGGTGAACACAATCCTCTCTTGACAGATTCTCACTGTATTATATCATGGAGCAATGATGAAATCATTGTATATTTTTTGTTTCATACCTTTATTGACACAATGCGGCACGGGTAAACACTCTGGAGCGAGTAGATTTATTGACAACAGTGTCAGCAACGCTCTCGGAGCTGTCTCGAAGATTGAGAAGATGTTTGAGTCCACCCCCTTCAAGTCACTCACCGAGCTGCACGAGATGAGCACGAGCTCGCCTATCTCAGCCTCCGAGGCACTGCAACGCGCCCTCCTCTACCTCATGAAGGGGAAGTCTGGGGTCTTGGATAGTATCTCTCTGACCTGCCACTCCTACAAGGAGGGTGAGTACGCGGGCTATTACTTCTTCCCCTCCTACGGGCTCAACAAGCACGATGTCATCAAGAATCGCGTCTCCCCCTCGGGTGTCTTTGTCAACGCACAGACGGGCGAGACACGCTATATTCAGCACGAAGGTGCCTCCCGGAGTAGCAAGCTGGATGGGGATGATCACAGCTCCATCTATGGTGGGACATCATTCGTGACGACCTACACCCGCCGCCTGACGAGTCTAGACGGGGGAGCCGAGTATAGCAAGGTGCACGCTACACTGCGACGCTACCTCCGCAAGGCTTACCCCGCTATGAAGGATCATTTCGACTTCTGTCTTGAGAAGGACGGGCACTACTTCTTCCCCATCGACACCTATTCAGGGCGTGTGATGGTGGGATTTGATGTCAATATGGCTGAGGGGAAGATCTCTCTTCTCATCCAGCCTATGGGGACCTACACATGGGGGAGCTGAGGCTAGCCCCTATTATTTACTTGCAGGTCTAGGGCAATTATGATAGCTTGACAGCTTATGAATCGCATTGTACGTATGTATTGGCCTGAGCTCAACTTTGTGGGCTCGGGTGCCATTGAGAGCATCGCCGCCGAGATCAAAAAGCGCGGCTGGCAAAAAGTTCTTTTCGTTACCGATAAGCCCTTGGTGCAGTTCGGTGTTGCGGGAATGGTGGAGGCTGTCCTCACCAAGGCAGAGATCCCCTACGTGATCTACGACGAGGCTGTGCCCAATCCGACGATGAAGAATGTCGATGACGGCTTGGCGGTCTATCAGCAGGAGGGCTGTGACTCGATCGTGTCGGTCGGTGGCGGCTCACCACAGGACTGCGCGAAGGCTATTGCTATTCTCGCGACGAATGGCGGCAAGATCAGCGACTACGAGGGTGTGGAGAAGTCCGCCAAGCGCGGCGCGCCCATCATCGCGATCAACACGACAGCAGGCACGGCCTCCGAGGTGACGATCAATTACGTGATCACGGATGAGGTGCGTCTGATCAAGATGGTGATGGTGGATCCGAATTGTCTGCCTCTGGTCTCGGTGAATGACCCCGATCTGATGCTGAGTGTGCCCAAGGCGACGACGGCGGCGACGGGTCTCGATGCGCTCTGTCATGCGGTGGAGTCTTATGTGACGCAGGGTGCATTCGGGCTCTCTGAGGCTCTGAGTTATGAGTCGATTCGTCTCATTGCAGGCTCACTGGAGCAGGCGGTGAATGATGGCCGTGATCTGGATGCGCGCACGCAGATGGCTTGGGCTTCCTATATTGCGGGTCTTTCGTTCTCGAATGCGGGTCTTGGCATTGTGCACTCGATGGCGCACCAGCTCGGCTCGGAGTACAATATTGCGCATGGCGTGGCGAATGCGATTCTGATGCCTTATGTGGAGGCCTTCAATGCGCAGCACTGTCCTGAGAAGTTTGCTAAGATCGCAATTGCGCTGGGCAAGGATGTGACTGGTCTGAGCGATGAGGCAGCGGCAAAGGTGGCAGTGGACGCGATCATGGAGTTCTGCAAGAAGCTGGACACACCGGCTCTCAAGGATACGGCCTTCAAGGTGGAGGATATCCCCAAGCTCGCCCAGCAAGCTCTCGTCGATGCCTGCACAGGCGGCAACCCCCGCCCCGTGACGCTCGCCGATCTCGAGCAGCTTTATATGAATTGCTACGAGGAGAAGATTTAATTTTTTTCATCCTTGCTCTTCGAGCTTTCCCCCGCGCCTCAGCTTTCCCAAGCTGAGGCGCGTGTGCTTTGGAGTGAGGGCGATATCGTAAGGAATCGTACTCGATAATAGTCCTGCTGTCACATAAGCGTCAAATCTCCCTATTTGCTTTAAGGCAAAGCGATTCTACGATCTACCCATGGGAAAATAAGGGCGAGTAAGGAGAAGAAAAGGGGGAGATCTCGCTTATTTTACACTATTTTCCTTCTATAGCTCAAAGCGTTACAAGTCAATGCAACAATAAACCTATTGCAATAGGCTTATTGTTACAGTCGCTTCTCTACTTCCTGTGCTCCGCTGCGAGCGCAGAATGTCCCCATGGGAAAATAAGAATGTAAGAGGGGAAAAAAGGGGGATATCTTGCTTATTTTACACTATTTTCATCCTATAGCTCAAAGCATTACGCATCAATGCAACAATAAGGCTATTGCAATAGGCTTATTGTTACATTTGCTCTTACATCCCTTGCAGTAAGCTCTCACTCATGCTCTTGCTATACTTTTTATAGATGGAGGCTGAGACCCAGTAGGCATAGAGTGCTGTGGGGATGAAGTCGATGTCGCATTGCTTGAGCTGTGTATGACCTTGCTTGAGCTTGGAGGTGACGATTCCGTTGGCTATACTAGGATTATCCTCGAGGAAGCGTTGGAGAGATTTGAGATCATGGGGTTTATCGACATAGCGATCTGACCACTTGATCTCTAGGCAATGCGTGACGCGCTGCGTACGAGGGTCAAACTGCACGAGGTCGACCTCTCCTTTTTCGCGTCCCCTATTCCACGCCGCGTAGTAGATCTCGCCATAATCAGCTTGCAGCCACTGCGCGATCACAGCTGTTTCGATGATATTGCCCAGCTGCGCGCTGTCGGGGTCGATGGGGGAGAAGAGCGCGCAATAGAGCGAAGGGGTGGTGAGGTAGATCTTGAAGCTCGTGACGCGCTTCATCAGCTGCGCGCGTCTGTCTACGCGATTGAGCACCTTGATGAGGAAGGCGGCTTCGAGGTAGGTGAGGTACTTCTTAATGGTTTCTTTGCGCATGCCTGCTTCCTTGGAGAGGGTTTCGTAGCTGAATTCACTGCCCGAGTGGAAGGCGATGTACATGAAGAGGCGGTTGAGCTCCTGTATATCGCTGATGCCGTAGAGGCTAGGCAGGTCGCGGAGCAGGACTTTGTCGATGATGTCATTCTTGATGTAGTGGGTCTGGTCGTCGCGCACGCGTGAGGAGAAGACGGCCTCGGGGTAGCCTCCGTAGTTGATATAATCGAAAAAGTGCTGGTTGAGCGCGTGGATGTCGATGCTGGAGCAGCGTGAGAGCTCGTCTTGCAGGGAGATGAGCGCGTGGGCTTGCTTGAAGTCGATGTATTCGTAAAAGGTGAGTGGGGGCAGGGCAAAGTCGCTGAAGCGCCCCGCCCCGCTCTCATGGCTCTTCATCTTGAGTGCCGCTGCGGCAGAGCCCGAGGCGATGAATTTGCACTGGCGGTAGCTATCGACGAGGGATTTGAGGTGGACTTCCCAGTCTTTGAGGTATTGGATCTCGTCAAAGAAGACGTAGTAGCCTTCTGCGTCCCATTCTGTGGTGTTGAGTGCTTGCAGGGAGAGGTGAAAGAGCTCTTCGAGCGAGCGATTGCTATAGATGGGGGTGTCGATAGAGATGTAGATGATTTTCTGCGGAGTGATCTTTTCTCGCAGCAGGCGTGCTATGCTGTGATAGATGAGTACTGTCTTGCCGACGCGGCGCGGTCCCATCAGGATGACGGCGCGCCGTACGCTGGTATCCGCGACGAGGGGGTAGAATTGCTCAATATAGAGTCGCTCGCGCATCTCGCCAAAGTCCTCGGGGATGCACCCCCGCGTCCACCACGGGTTGTCACGCATGAGGCGGCGGCTGAGTTGGGCGCGGAGTTCGTCTTGGAGATTCTTCATGATATGTTACATTGATATGGCTTATTTTATCATGTGGTGTAATATAAGCAATGATAAAGAGGCTTATTTTAACTTGTGAGCACGATGTACGGGGGAGGATTCTACAAAGGGAGATGTACCTACCTCTCTCATGCTCGGCTCAATGCTGTTCGTGCATACCTTTGATGAATTCTTCTAGCCTCGCGCGGTTCTCTTTTGCTCCTCTACGTCCTCCTTGGTACGCAGAGGAGTACTCTTCTACCAATTGTGCTGATGGGCTCCCATGCCCTACTTCACTGTCTCCCTCGTGCGTAAAACCTTGCGATAAAACCCCAGCTGTCAAATAGCCGTCAAATAAAATCTCGTTGAATATAAGAAACTTAAAATTTTTACCTAGAAATTTCGACATTTGCAATCAAATAAAACAGCCACGATTCACCATAGGCAGAGCATGCCCGTCAATCGCAAGGCTTCTCGACGGTTGATAGTGCCGCACAGGCGCGAACTGTCAAATAACGATCAAATAAGATCTTATTGAATTTAAGGCACTTGTGCTTTCAAGTCTTTTATTATGACCTTTCGGATCAAATAAAACCCTCTCTAGTCTTAGCCCCAGAAGGGTATATATTTCTTATACTTCTTCGTCGTTGAATCAGGATTCTGTGTCTTGATGAGTCCCTCCTTGACTGTGTCCGTGAGGATACGCGAAGCGATAGCAGAATTCGCCTTCTCGATACTCAATCGCTCGCGCAGGCTCTCATTGGTCATCTTGTCATTGGAAACATACTTCAAGCATGCGTGCTGGTAGCAGGCGCGTATCTTCTCATCTTTTTCCATCTCTGATAGAGGTTTATAGGTATACAGGCATACTACAGTACGCTGTGACTGGGTCAAGATATTGATGGCGGGTAGTTGATAGAATTCATTGTAGAAAATCACCTTATCTAGTCCGCTGCCTTTCTCCTCACAAAAGCCCAAACGCCGCATGACGTCTGCCAGCTTCTCGTT
>CAYJOV010000080.1:0-10384 GCA_964371905.1 uncultured Akkermansia sp.
ACATTATGTGCTACCTCACGCTATTTGTACCGATAACTACTGCCAAAGTAATAAAAAAGAATCAGTTGTTTCTGTCTTTCTTGACATTCGTGGACAGAATGCAGGGAGCTGAGACAAAAAACACCCAGCCGCTTGCGACTGGGTGCTGTGTTTGATTTGATACAAGGGGAATGGCTCACGCCTCAGCTCGGCATGTTGAGCTGATAGAGTGGGCGATTCGTCGCGTGATCCATAATGGCAAAAGCCTCGCGATGGATGGAGGCGTCGGAGCGGAAGATGAGACGACCCGTGCACTGGCGCTCGAGCTCCATGAGGATCTTTGCATCTTCGTTCTTGAAGCGTGAGAGCACGTCGCTGTTCACCACGACGACCATGTCGCCCACGGTCTCGCGGTACTTCATGATCATCGCCTTGATCTGGCGCTGGATCTCCACACTCATGGTCATCACACTCTTGATGCGCCCACGACCATGGCAGTAGGGGCAGTGGTCATTGACATAGTCGAGCAGCGACTCATTGATGCGCTGGCGCGTCATCTCCATGAGGCCAATAGGGGTGATGGGCATGACCTGCGTCTTGGCCTTATCGCGGCGCAGCGCGTCCTTCATCGTCTTATAGACATGGAGCTGATCCTTGCGGTGGCGCATGTCGATGAAGTCGACGACGACAAGGCCGCCTATGTTGCGCAGACGCAGCTGGCGCGCGATCTCGCGTGCCGCCTCGGTATTGGTCTCCGAGATGGTCTTGTCAAGATCCTTGTTACCCTTGTTGCGTCCTGTATTGATGTCAATCGAGATAAGAGCCTCGGTCTCATCAATGACAAGGTAGCCGCCGCAGGGGAGGAGGACTTGGCGCTGGAAGGCCTCGTTGATCTGCTTTTGCACGCCGAGCTCTTCGAAGATGGGGTTGCGCGTGGGCAGATGCTGGATGTAGCGCTTGGAGCGGCGCGAGATAGCACCAGCGATCTCCTGCATGCGCTGGGTCGTCTCCAGATTGTCACAGATGATGTAGTCGACACTGTCGGTGAGAAAGTCGCGCGCCGTGCGCTCGATGAGGTCGGGCTCGCGGTAGACGGAGATGGGGGCGGGGCGTGCAGCACACTTTTCCTCCACATCGTGCCACTGCTTGAGCAGCATGGCAAGATCGCGGACAAAGTGGCGGAAGCGCTGCCCCTGAGCCACCGTGCGCATGATGATACCCATGCCCTCGGGGACATTGAGCTTTTGCACGATCTTGCGCAGACGCGCGCGCTCCTTGGGGTCATCAATCTTGCGTGAGATGCCGAATTGATCGGTGAAGGGCATGAGCACGATGTAGCGACCCGCGAGCGAGATATTGGTCGTGACGCGCGGTCCCTTGGAGCTAATCGAGCCCTTGGTGACCTGCACCATGATCTCGGAGCCTATGGGGTAGATATCGGGGATATCGCGGCTGGTGATTTTCTTGGGCTTCTTCTTGGGGCGTCCCTCGCGGTGGATCTCCTCGAGAGAGGAGTCGAGGGCGAGGGGGATGGCGTCCCAGAAGTGGAGAAAGGCGTTTTTGTCATAGCCTATGTCGACAAACATAGCCTTGAGGCCAGGCTCAATGTTCTTGACACGACCCTTGAAGATGCCTCCGACGATGTTATTTTCTCCTTCGCGCTCAATACTGTATTCTTCCAGTATGCCTTCTTCGAGCGTAGCGACGCGGCGTTCGAGCTTTTCGGAGTTGATGACGATGGTCGTTCCCTTCATGGGGTCGCCGTTGCTATAGCCAAGCATACGCTTGAGTGAATGTATCATTTTTGATAGAATGGACAAGATTTAAAAGATTGGTTAATGATGTTATTCCAATGACAATGAGTGATACCCTTGCTAGGAACTCAGGAGGGAGTCAATTGTGAGGTATCTTTATACGCACCTTCGCGCGCTCGCACACAGATCGATTTTCGACCGGAGTGCAAAGTGCGCGAAGATGTTGACGGTGATAGAATAACGCAGGATTAGTCCTCGAAAATGACATCATTTTCTTGGAGATACTTGCCAGTCCCCTCGGCGACTGCTCCCAAGGGATCGTCGGCGATAAAGATGGGCAATCCTGTCTGCTCGTGTAGCAGATCGCTCAGACCACGGATGAGCGCGCCACCACCAGCGACGGTGATGCCTCGATCGTAGAGGTCACTCGCGAGCTCGGGTGGGCAGTGGTCAAGCGTCTGGCGCACCGCATTGACGATGACATCGAGCTTGTCTTGGAGAGCCTCGCGGATCTCCTGAGAATTGATGGTAACGGTCTTGGGCAGACCTGTGCCACGGTCGCGACCCTTGACCTCCATCGTCAGCTCCTGCTGAAGAGGGTGGGCAGAGCCTATCGTGGTCTTGATGTCTTCGGCCGTACGAGGACCGACAAGGAGATTGTGCGCCGTCTGCATGTGGCGGATGATAGTCTCATCGAGAGCATCACCACCGCACTTCTCCGACTGGCTGTAGACGATGCCAGAGAGTGAGATAATGGCGACCTCGGTGGTGCCACCGCCGATGTCGACGACCATGTTGCCCACAGGCTCATTGATGGGCAGCCCGACGCCTATAGCGGCAGCCATGGGCTCCTCGATGAGCTGGACGCGGCTCGCGCCAGCCTTGTAGGCGGACTCCTCAATAGCGCGACGCTCGACCTCGGTGATGCCGCTGGGATGGGCGATGAGGATACGAGGACCGCGGAGGCGGCGCTTCTGCTCCGCCTTTTTGATGAAGTGACGTATCATCTGCTCAGCGACTTCAAAGTCGGCGATCACGCCTTCTTTGAGCGGGCGAATGGCGACGACACTCCCTGGTGTACGGCCGACCATGCGCTTGGCCTCTTCGCCCACTGCCTTGACGGTATCGCCCTTGATGGCGACAACGGAGGGCTCGCGCAGCACGATGCCTTGGTTTTTGATGTAGATGAGGGTGTTGGCCGTGCCTAGGTCGATGCCGATATCACAGCAGAGCATGGCATTGATTTTTTTTAAGAATCGAAACATTTTTTATGTAAAAGATTTTAGAGTGAGGGGTGTGGAGGCGAGGATTCTCTCATCGTGCTCAGACACTCATCCGTTTCACGGGAAATTGAGCATAAACGCCTTCGGACAATTCGAAAAAGTAAGCAGAAATCTCATTCTACTCGCCGTGTCAATGGTAAATCATAACTCCCCACTTGTCAAGGCGGAATTGTATATTTCTATCGGTTTTTTTAAGTGCCTTCTAGATACGACATGGCACTAGCAATATCGCGCAAAGAGGCGTCTTTTTGAGCTATTGTCACGCGTCGGCTGCTCCTTTTTAAGGGGGCTTCTCCTCCCTCGCAAAGCTTATTTCTTGATGGGCTTATTGAGAATGTCGAGAATTGAATCCCCCTTCAGCACGCCGCTCTCGCTCACACGTGGCCATGCATGAGAAGGGCGCGTGTCGCCCTAGCAACACGCGCCGTTCTGTTGGCTATGATGAAATGGGAGGCTAGGTCTAGCTTTCAACGGCGCTAGATTGCTCTTCTACTCCGTGCTTGAACTGCTCAAAGACGGCTCGAGGATCCTCGGGGTTCTTTTGCAGGGCAGAGTAGATCTGGTCTCGCATTTCAAGTGCAGCGGCGAAGGCTTTCTCTTCGCTGCCGTACTGTCGATCGGAGAAGTACTTGGTGAATTGATTCCACCTGCGGCAGATGCTCAGTCTCCAACCTTGGAAAGAGGTCGTTTCATAGGTGTAGCGTGTGATGTTGCGCTGGGTCATAATTAGGTCCTTTCTTGTAGATGTAGTATTGTTCTTGTTCGATCGATCTATATGATTGATCTGAAGAAATAATGCCACATAGACCAACAATTATCAAACCTAACTTGCTCAACATAAGCAGAAAATAATGACTAACTATGTATACATGTTCATACTCAAAGTATAACAATTCTATATTATAGAACAATTTCAAAAAAGAAAATAACATTGTGCTACTGAATAACATATATTAACACGTTTTTCATCCTCTTTAAACTACCAATTATCTAGGAATTACAGAGATCTCAAACAGATAGGTAAAAAATATTTTTTCATTAGATCCCCCCCTAGAGTGCCTGCAAGGGGGGCAGGAGCATGCTCGCGCGCAAGTCGAGTGCCTTGAGCTTGTCGCGCCACATCTCAGCGGTCTCTTTGTAGAGCTCGATCTGGGCGTGGCAGATGGCTATATTGCAGGTATCCAGCGCGCGCGCGTAGATGGGATTGCTCACGAGCTGGGCGTCGAGCTCGCGCTGCTTGATGAGCTCGCTGTAGAGCTGCTGCGCGTCGGCGAGTTGCTGGTGAGCGTGGGTGCTGTGGCCGCGGTGGATGTTGTAGCGGGCGAGCAGGGTGTTTTTGATGCAGGCGATGATGTCGCGATGCTGGGGATGGAGGCGGCAGAGCCCGTAGTTCATCGGTCTGTGGGTGAAGGTGTCAATGGCCTTTTTATTCTCCAGCCTGCGCGTCAAGATGAGCTGACGCAGCGGGATGAGGCTCCACTCCCAGAGCAGCAGATCGCGCCCCGAGGGCTGGGCATCGGCAGAGGTGCGCTTCCCCTGTGGGGTGGAGAGTGCGTCGCTCATGAGGTCCGCGACTTCGTTGTAGAGTCGCAATGCCTCTCGGGGCTGCTCGCTCATGAGCAGGGAGATGCGGTAGAGGCGCAGGCGCAGCCAGAAAAAGCTGCGCTCGTCGTCCGCGTAGAGCTCCTCACCCTGCTGCGCGAGGTAGTCTTGCTCGGCGCGCTCCAGCAGGCGGAGTGCCTTGTCTCGAGCGGCGTTGTCTTTCTGCTCCTTGCCTTGGGTGCTGCGCTTGAGCATATGAGCGGCGAGCAGCTGCGCCATGGGCTCGTGGGGGAGCTGCTCGGCGGCATGCTGCGCGGAGGCTAGGGCGCGCGGGCTAGGGCTGGGGGCATCAGCCTCGAGGTAGGCTCGTAGGTAGTGGAGTAGGGGATGCTTGTCACGCGCCTTGTCGTCGAGTGGCTCGTCGAGCAGGGCGAGGGCGCGCGTCTGCCCCTCGCGGGGCTGATGAAGGCTGTCGTAGCCGTCCTGATAGAGCAGTGCCGCCCAGAGGCGGCTGAGGAGGTCGGCGCGGTAGCGCAGCGCGTGACGCTCAAAGTGGTCGCGCGCCTGCTCGCGCTGCTTGGCGACGATGAGGTAGAGCCCCTCAAGGTAGCGGCCTTCTTGAGGGGTAGGGATGTAGTGCTCATCGAGCTGCTGGAGAGCCTGAGCGTAGCGGTTGAAGCTCGCGGCATCCAGCCCAGACATGAGCATGCCGCAGAGCGCGAGCGCGTGCTTCTCATCATGCTTGAGCGCAGTGGTGAAGTACTCTCGCGCGGCGAGCAGATCGCCCAGCAGCAGGCTCTGCATCCCGCGCTCCACAGCCTGCTGGAGCTGCTCCTCGGCACTCGCCAGCGCGATGCTCAGCGGAGCAGGGCTCGCCGCTGTCTCGGCGTAGCCAGCCGAGCCCAGCGCGAGCAAGGCGAGGAGTGATAGCGATCTTGGCTTCATACAACCCTTCATTCTCGCTCGTGCTTACATTCTCTCAGGCATCGCTATGCCCAGCAGTGACATACCCTGCTGGAGCACACGCGAGGTGAGCTCACAGAGCTGCAAGCGCGAGCTGCGCGTCGCCCCCTCGCTACGTAGCACAGGACAGGCCTCATAAAAGCTATGAAAGGCGCGCGCCAGCTCGTAGAGGTAGCTCGTGAGCAGATTGGGGCGGCAGTCATCCAAGGTCGCGGGCACGACCTCGCTGTAGCGCGAGAGCAGGCGTGCGAGGTGGATCTCGGCGGGCTCTTGGAGTGTAATAGTCGTCTCTTGGAGCGCGTCCTCCCCTGCCTTGCGGAAGATGGAGCGCACGCGCACATAGGAATTCTGCAAATAGGGAGCGGTATCGCCCGACAGCGAGAGCATGCGGTCCCAGTCAAAGATATAGTCACTGAGGCGGTGCTGCGAGAGCTCGGCAAACTTCACCGCCCCTATGCCCACGATGCGCGCCACCTGCGCCTTCTCCTCAGCGGGCATGTCGGGGCTCTTCTCCTCCACGACGCGCGTCGCACGCGCGATGGCCTCGTCGATGACATCTTGCAGGCTCACCGTCTCGCCGGAGCGCGTCTTGAAGGGCTTTCTATCCTTGCCCAAGATGGAGCCAAAGGCCACATGGCGGTAGTCACCACTGATGCCACGCATGCGCTGGACGTCAAAAATCTGCTGAAAGTGCTTCTCCTGCGGTACCCCCACCACGTACCAGATCGAGTCCGCCGCGAACTGCTGCTTGCGGTAATCCAGCGTCGCGAGATCGGTCGTGGCATAAAGGAAGCCGCCATCCGCCTTGCGGATGATAGCGGGGACAGCCACCCATTCTCCATCGCGCTGCACGAGGAAGGGGTCTTTCTTGGCCTCGAGCTTGCCATCGGAGAAGACGCAGATCGCGCCATCGCTCTCACGGGCGATGCCCTGAGCGATGAGGCTCTCGACGAGGGGGGCGAGCGCGTCATTGTACGCGCTCTCACCGAGCCAGTGGTCAAAGCTCACATCGAGCTGCTCATAGATCTTGTCCAGGCTGCTGCGCGAGACGGCGACACACTGCTGCCAGATGGCGTAGTTCTCCTCATCGCCCGCTTGGAGCTTCACGAGCTCGCTCTTGCAGATCTCAATAAAGCCCGCCTCCTCCTTGCAGCGCGCATTCACCTCCTTGTACACGCGCACGAGCTCATCAATGCTATTGTGCTCCAGTGCCTCCGTATCGAGAATATTCTTCCAGCCCCAGAGGATCATGCCAAACTGCGTCCCCCAGTCGCCAATATGATTATCCGTGATGACATGATGCCCCATAAAGCGCGCGAGGCGCGCCAGCGCATCCCCGATGATGGTGCTGCGGATATGCCCCACGTGCATGGGCTTGGCAATATTGGGCGCGGAGAAGTCAATCACGATGCGCTGCGGCTGCTCGGTGAGGCTCACCCCGAGACGCTCATCGGGTAGCATCTGCTCCATGCGCTGGGCGTAGTAGCTAGCCTTGACGCGAAAGTTGATGAATCCGGGACCTGCGATCTCCATCTCGGCAATCTCGAGCTCACCCATCTGAGCGATGAGATCGGCGGCGAGGGCGCGTGGCTGCTTGCCGAGTCGCTTGGCGAGCATCATCGCCACATTGCTCTGGTAGTCGCCAAAGCGCAGGTCCTGCGAGGCGCTAATCGTGGGGTAAAAACCAACAGGGAGGCTATCGCCTAGAGTATCAGTGAGGGCTTGCAAGAGTCCTTGCGCAAGAAGCTGAGGTATGGTCATGTTGGCAGTATTTATACACTATTTACTAGACTCGTGTCAAAAGCAATTATGAGCAACTGCATAGTGGAGAGGCTCGTTATTGACTAGAATGAATAAAATTAGACCCGCGCGGCGGGGCCTTCTTCTCTTTTTTACTTGTCTTTTCAAGACACTGTGCTTATAATGCACCTGCTGCCGTGCTCGTGACGCGTAGTACAAAGGCTCGATCCGTTGTATATATCCTGGGGCACTCCAGTTCGTAGCTCTTATGTTCCGTCCAAGACGGACTCAACAGACGTCTACGACTCCGCACCCACTTAACTTTAGGGAACGTAGCTTCCTCACTACTGACGGTACGGCGGCACCCATTTTGATCTTCCCCCCCCTGCTATTCAGGGGCGCGACCGCGCGGCTCTTAGCGCGAACCGCGCGTGGCTCTTGCTTAAAAAAGAAGTTTACCAATGTGCTCAAATATGCTAGCCTCATTGCTATGAACAAGCTCTCCCTGATCCTCGCACTCAGCTCTACGCTCTTTCTGAGCTCCTGCGCCTACACTCAGGTCCACAAAAATGTCAAGCAACGCGGCAATTACTACAAAGGCTTTGAAGCCGACACCCCCACCACCGTCTATCAGAGCAACGGCAAATGGTACATCAAGGGGCAAAAATTCAATCTGCGTCTCAAGTACCCCACCATCTACGACACCGTCTTTCTCGAAGGCGGCACCCCCGAGCTCGAGCGCGTCGGAGCGAGCCTCGGTGTCGCCTACCAAGAAATCTCATCGGGTACAGCCATCGCCCTACGCGAACGCAACGGCTACGCCACCCTCCCCCTCCTCCAGCGCGAGATGCAAGACCTCAAAACCACCCCTCGCAACTCCCTTAAAAAAGGGGCAACTAGCCATCGAATACGCGCCGAGATAGCCCAAGATCAAAAGCCCATACGCGTGACCTACGCCGAGGCCTCCAATCGCTACAGCCTAGCCACCAAGTCGCTCTCCTACCTCACCTTCGTCGCCGTAGACATCCCCGCCACGCTCGCTTATAACGTCTCTATCCCATTTATGGCGCCCTTCTACTTTTTCTACGATAGTTACGACGAATTCACCAAAAACCCCTTTGAGTAAAGAGTTTGCAACTTATTCACAAAAACCTGTGAATAATATGTGAATAAGCGGTGAATGACTATATGAATAGAATTCTTGTTCGCTTTTTAAGTGAGATTCTCACAAGATTACTCGCAAGGAAAATCCTCGGATCACTTTGATTTTTTACGAATTGCGAAAGTTATACACATATTCACAGCCTATAAGATGAAGAATTTAAATTTAAATTCTATATTATCTCATGAACTACCCCTTTTTTAAGTATGCCCTTTTCTCCCCCGACAGCAGCCGACGACAGAGCTTGGATGCAGCTCGCCCTTGACCAAGCCCAGCTCGGTCTCGGCTGCACAAGCCCCAATCCCCCTGTGGGAGCCCTCATCATCCAGCACCGCAGCCGCCTCCAAGACCGCCCCCCCACACCCAACCCCAGCCCTCCGATACGAAGCGACTGGCAGCTCATCGGTGCCTCCTACCACCAGCGCGCAGGTGAGCCTCACGCCGAGAGGCGCGCCCTTGCCGACGCGTATGAGCGAGGATACAGCCGTGAAGAGCTCATAGGAGCTTGCATCTACGTGACATTAGAGCCCTGTAGCTCGTGGGGACGCACACCTCCCTGCACCGATGCCATCATTCAGGCACAGCTGGGGCGCGTGGTATATGCCTGTTCTGACCCCGACAAGCGGCATCAGGGGCGCGCCAAGCAGATTCTCGAGCAAGAGGGCATTGAGGTGCTAGAAGGCGTTTTTAAGGACTATTGTGAGCGAATGCTGCGTCCTTGGTTTTTTGCCATTGAGCACGGCCGCCCCTGGGTCGTGGCGAAGGTAGCCAGCAGTCTCGATGGAGCTTTGAGCCGGCGTGAGACGTCTTGGCTGAGTTGCAAAGAGTCTTTACACTTTGCTCATCAGCTACGAGCGCAGAGTGATGCCATACTCGTCGGAGGCGGGACACTGCGCCGAGATGATCCCTCGCTGACCATCAGGCTTCCGGAGGGTGAGCTTTCTGACTGCAAGGTGCAGCCGTGGCGCGTGCTGGTCACCACGCAAGAGCAAGCTGATGGCAGCAAAAAGCTTTTCTGTGATGAACATGCAGACCGTACACTGATATACAAAGATATAGCTGATTGGGAGCAGGAGCTTCTCATCCCGCTTTTTCGAGATCATGGCGTGGTGACACTGATGCTGGAATGTGGGGGGGATCTGCTCACCCAGTGGCTTGCAGCAGGTCTGATCCAAGAATGGGTGCAGATCATCACGCCCCACTTGTCGGGCGGCCCGCATCGTCTGCTGACAGGGCAGGACTATCTCCTCCGCGAGCCACGGTGGCGCGAGGCGAGCTGGCGTCCCCTCGGCTCCGATATGCTGTATCGCGCACTTGTAGATAATCATGATCGAGGGATGGGGAAAATATAACAACAGCGTTTTTTATGCTTGCGCAGATTGCTCATCTGTGCTATTTATTATTGCAACATGAAGCACTTTCTCCTCACCGCCACATTGATGACCACTCTGGCTGGAACAGCACTCGCTGATATTCAAGCCCCTCCCGCATCCGAGTACACCGCTACTCGCAAGCTCGGTCGCGCCCTCGGTAATATCTTCTACGCTATCGAAGAAATCCCTCTGACCATTATTCGCTGGAATTCTCGTGAGGGTGCCTACGCAGGCGCCTCCGTCGGTGTCGTCGATGGCTTTGCACGTACCTTTAATCGCATGGGCTACGGCTTTTACGAGCTCGTCACCTTCTGGGCTCCTACCTACAAGAATACCTACCGCCCTCCCTATCAAGGAAGCTGCGGCCGTAGTGCTCTCAAGGAGTACAATGTCTGGTCCGGCTTCTCCGAATTCCCCGCCGAGCTCGGTGCCCAGGGCAAACATGGTTCTACTCGCTCATCTGCCTACTATGCAGCTGAATAAATCATCAATCAACGCTTTTTAATGTAAAAGAATCACCGTATCTTCGGAGACGGTGATTTTTTGTGTCTAGGCCTACTCCTGTGTGCGAATCCAGCGTTTCTGGAG